>DASWMK010000237.1 GCA_036399815.1 Acidimicrobiales bacterium | reverse complement strand
CGCCGCGCCAGGAGCGGGTGACCGAGCGGGCGGCCCGGGCGAGCGACGGACGGAGCGGGTGACCGGCGGGCGAGGTGGCGCCGTCCGACCGCTCGGCGCGGCGCTGGGTGGCGACCGACCGGGCCGCTCAGCCGTCGCCGGCGACGGCGGTGGTGGTGGTCGTGGCGCCGGCCTGGACGCCGGCGTCGGCGGCCGGCGTGCCGGGCTCGGGGCACATGCCCCCGGGGTCCAGCGCGTCGGGCGTGTACTGCACGAGCGCGTTCCACAGCA
The DNA here is from genome assembly GCA_036399815.1 of Acidimicrobiales bacterium. Classification (NCBI taxonomy): domain Bacteria; kingdom Bacillati; phylum Actinomycetota; class Acidimicrobiia; order Acidimicrobiales; species Acidimicrobiales bacterium. The sequence goes on along the minus strand of DASWMK010000237.1, from coordinate 12,940 downwards.
GGAAGTTGTCGACGCCGAGGTCGCAGGCCGCCTGCACCTGGGCCTGCACCTCCGCCGGGCCGTACGGGTAGCCGAGCGAGAAGTCCTGGAGCCACGGCACCCACGTCGCCCCGCTGCCCTCGGCCACCTGCTGGAAGTGCTGGAGGGAGGCGTGGGTGATGTCGTAGGGCTGGGCGTTCGGCCAGTCGACGCCGTACTCGCCGCGCACCCAGTGCGACGGGTACAGCATCGGGGAGATGTAGTCGGCCCAGCGCGACATCCGCTCGATGTTCTGGGCGATCGGGTCGGGCCGGGAGGCGGCGATGCCGAACACCGACGCCCCCTGGTAGACGCCGAGGGCGCGCAGCGGCTCGAAGCTGCGGCGCAGGAAGTCGACGATGGCGTCCTCCGGCTTGCCCTGCAGCCCGGGGATCGACATCGTCGCCAGGTCCCCGTCGGGCCGGCGGACGTAGTCGTAGAGGATGTCGTCCACGCCGGCGGCCGCCGCCTCGACGGCGATGTCCACCTGGTACTGCTGGACCTCGGGGTTGGCGAAGTTCGTGAACGCGTAGGCGCCGTAGTGGCCGGAGTAGGGCGTGCCCTCGGGGGTCTGGAGGACCATGTCGGTCCGGCCCGACTCCCACATGGCCTCGGCGAGGACGGGGTCGCGGAAGGCGACGATGCGGCCGACCACCCGCACGCCCCGCCGGTGCAGCTCGGCGACGGCCTCCTCGAGGTCGTAGGACGGCTGGACGGCGCCGGACTCGATGGCGAGGGGCACCTGGGAGTCGTAGCCGACGACCCCGCCCTCGTCCTTCAGGTCGAGCTCGACGCAGTTGATCCGGCCCTGCTCGATCAGGTCGAACACGCCCTCCCGGAGCGGGTCGTAGCCGTAGGAGATGGCCGTCATGTGCACGCCCTGGCAGCCGGGGTACTGCACCGGGACCCGCACGGCCAGCTCGGTCACGTTCCCGGCCGGGTCGACGGAGCGGAAGTGCAGCGGACCCGCCGGCGGGCGGTCGTAGTCGATCGAGAAGCGGTCGCCCCGCAGCTCCACCGGCCGCCCCTCGAGCTCGAGGGTGGCGCCCGGCTCGACCCCGCCCTCCACCGTGACCGGCGAGTCGATCGGGACGCGGGGCTGCACCTGGGCGATGTCGATCACCGGCGGGGTGTCGTCGACGACGAAGTCCCACCGGAACACCGACGGCGGCAGCAGCAGGCGGGGCACCTTCAGCTCCAGGTGGTGCTCGCCCGGCGCCAGCTCCTCGGGGTCCCACCGGAACCCGTCGTCGAGGACCTCGGTCTCCTCCTCGAGCACGTCCTCGCCGTCGAGGGTCAGGGTGGCCCGCTCGAGGTTGGTGACGGGGTCGACGGCGAGGCGGACGACGAGCGAGCCGGCCTCGTCCACCGTCATCGGCAGCCCGTCGGCGATCCCCTCGGCGTCCACGTCCACCCGGGTGGCGTCCCACGCGCTCTTCACGAGGAAGGCGGCGAGGGCGACGAAGCCGAGCACGAGGAGCAGGTCGACGGGCTTGACCCGTCGGGGACGGGGCGGCGCCAGCCAGGTGGAACGGCGGCGCGGGCGGGGGATCGTGAGCGGGGGCAGCGACGGGGTGAGCGTCGCCGGGCCGCGCGAGGCCAGCGATGCCCAGGGATCGTGGCGGCGGCCACGGCGCCGGGGGCGTCCGGCCCCCGGGATGTCGGTGAGTGTCGTCCCCATCTCGATGCGCGCCCGTAACCGGACGGCAAAGTCTGCCAGGTCGGGGCGGCCGGGGCCACCCCATCCCGGCCCGGGACGCGAAAGAGGCCGGGCCACGCGGGCCCGGCCTCCGGTCGCGATCCCCCGAAAGGGATCAGAAGTCGCTCGTCGCCGTGCCCCGGCAGACCTCGCCGGTGGCCGGGTTCTTCGCGATGGCCCGCACGGTGTCGGGGCCGGCCGGGTCGGCGATGACCTGGCGGACCTCGAAGGAGCCGCTCGGGGCGACGGTCGTCGCCCGGCCCTGGAAGAACCGCTCGCCGTTGCGGAGCAGCTGGACCTTCCAGACGTCGCCGACCACGTTCTGGTCGACCTCGAACTCCACCTCGAGGGCGCCGTTCTCCTCGCTCAGCTTGAGCTTCCAGTCGCTCGTGCCCGAGCAGGAGCCCTCGCGGATCACGTCGTTGCCGCCGCTCGCGCTCGCCGGCGCGGCGCCGGCGCCGATGAAGCCCATCCCCAGCGCGCCGGCCAGCGCCAGCGCAGCGATCCTCTTGCCCATCTTCCTCTTCCTCCCGGTCTGGTGCGCTCGTCCAGCGCACGGGAGTGAACCTAGGAGCGACCCCCCTAAGTCGGTCTCCTCCGTTCGCTAAGGGCACCACAAAGCGCGCGACGTGGTCGCAGCGGCGCACCGAGCGTCAGGCGACGGAGCGCTCCGGCACGAGGCGGACGAGCGCCGCGGCGGCCCGGTAGGCGGCCTCGGCCGGGCCGACCTCGTCGGGGCGGAGCAGGTTCGCCATGATGCGCAGCACCCAGTCCATGAGCGTGCGGGACTGCATGCCCACCCGGGTGAGCTCGCGCAGCAGGGCCGGCCGGCCGATCACCTGGGCGAACAGGCGGGCGACCTTGAAGTAGAGGCCGTACTCGGCCTCGAGGACGGCCGGGTAGCGCTGCACGGCCATGCCGTCGCCGGTCGTGAGCGCCTCGTCGAGCAGCCCGGCGGCGATCCGGCCCGTCTCGTAGGCGTAGTCGATGCCCTCGCCGTTGAACGGGTTGATGCTGCCGGCGGCGTCGCCGATCGCCAGCCAGGTCGGCCCCACCTTGGGCCCGACGGCGCCGCCCATCGGCAGCCGCCCGCCGGTCGGCTCCGACGTGGCCGACGCCGCGGAGATGCCCCACCGGGCGGGGACGGTCTCGACGAACTCCCGCATGAGGTGGGTGGTGTTGACCGACTTCCAGTCCCGGAACGTGGACAGCAGGCCGATGCCGACGTTCACGGTGCCGTCGCCCACCGGGAAGATCCAGCCGTAGCCGGGGAGGGACGCGCCGTTGCGGTCCCGCACGTCCAGCGCGCTCTCGATCCAGGGGTCGTCGTGGCGCGGGCTCTCGAAGTAGCCCCTGATGGCCATGCCCTGGGGCCAGGACCGGACGCGGGTGGTGCCGAGGGCCCGGCCGAAGCGGGAGTTGGCGCCGTCGGCCACGACCACGTAGCGGGCGGCCACCTCGCTCGTCGCCCCGGACTCGCCATCGCGCACGACGGCCCCGGCGACGAGCCCGTCCCGGTAGAGCGGCCCGACCGCCTCCACGCCCTCCCGCACGGTCGCGCCGGCCTTGACGGCCCGCTGGGCGACGAGCGAGTCGAGGTCGCGGCGGCGGACCACGTAGCCGTGCGACGGGAACACCGGGTGGGCCGGCCACTCCAGCTCGAGGGTGACCCCGTGGGCCACGGCCCGGAGGCCGACGAAGCGGTGGAAGTCGGCCAGGCGGTCGCCGAGGCCGAGGTCCTCCAGCTGGTGGACGGCGCGCGGGGTGAGCGCGTCGCCGCACGTCTTCTCCCTCGGGAACCGCTTCTTCTCGACGACGAGCACGTCGTGGCCGGCCTCGGCCAGCCAGGCGGCGCACGCCGAGCCGGCCGGCCCCCCGCCGACGACGAGGACGTCGTGCCGGGCCGCGGCCACCTCAGCCGCCGCCGGTGCCCGTCGTGTCCTCGGTCGAGCTCTCGCCGCCCTCGGTGTCGGTCTCCCCGCCCGTCCCGTCGACGTCGTCGGAGCCGCTGCCGGTGCCGTCGTCGGCTGTGGTCGGCGTGCCCGTGTCCGAGCCCTGCTGCTCGGCGCCGCCGCTCGAGTCGCCGCCCTCGTCGCCGCCGGCCTGGTCGCCGGTGGCGGCCTCCGGGTCGGTGAGCTCGGGCTCGGGCTCGGCGCCGCTCAGCACCTCGCGCTCGTAGCGGACGACGGCGGCGATCTCCTCGGGGGACAGCGACGTGCCGAAGGCCGGCATGCGGCCGGCGAAGGTCGAGACGTTGCGCTGGCCGCCCGCCCGGCTCGGGTCGCCGTAGGTGCCGTCCTCGGCGGCCGACGCCTCGCCGCCCTCGACCCAGGCGATGTGGTCGAGCGGGTCGGGGAAGGTGAGGAGCACGTCGCCGTTGGTCAGCGCCGGGCCGACCCCGCCGCCCCCGGCCGCGCCGTGGCAGGACGCGCACTTGCCGGCGTAGATCTCCCGGCCGATCATGAGCGGGTCGTTCTCGCCGAGCCCGGGAGGGCTGAGCGTGGTGGCGAAGATGAAGGCCCAGAGGGGCAGGCCGGCGAGCACGGGCATGGCCCAGATCGGGATGCGCTTGCGGGTCTGGGCGGCGACGACGTAGGGCGCGAGCGGCTTCGGCGGCGGGGGCGGCTCCGGCGCCGCCGCGGGAGCCGGCGCCGGGCGGGCGGCCGGGGCTGCGGAGGCGGCCGCGGCGGGCGCGGCCGCGGGGGCCGACGCGGCGGGCGCGGGGGCCTCGGCGGCGCCGCCCTCCTGGCCGGCGACGGGCAGCCCGAGGGCCTGGCGGCGCTCCCTGGATCGCTGGAGCAGGTGCTCGGGGACTTCGGTCACGGGCGTCCTCCCCCGGCGGCCGCCGGGTCGTCTGGCCTGCGGTCCGGTCACTGTAGGCCGGACGCCCCCGGGGCCACCAAGCCCGCCCCGGGACCCGAATGTGCTCCCCCGAGGGGCCGCGTGGTAGACCGACGGCCGACAGGTTCCCGACTCGGCGGTCCCGGCCGCCCGCCGAACGCCAGGCGGTCCCCGGTAGCATTGTGAAGAGCTTCACGAGGGAGGTCCCCATCGGGTGAGCGTGGTCTACGGCCTGGACGTGAGCCGGTTCTTCAACGTCGCGTTCGTCGTCTCGGTCCTGGGGCTCGCCATCGGGGTCGGGGCCGTCATCGCGATCGGCCGCCGTCGCCAGCCCGGTCAGGTGCTGACCTGGGGCGAGGCGCTCGTCGCCGCCACGTTCGTGTTCTTCCTGATGTTCCTCGCCTACGGCGTGGTGCCCCACCAGTGGCTGGCGTGGGCGGACAACGAGCTGCGGTGGCGGTCGGACAAGATCCTCGTCGGCCCGGGCGGCGTGCTCGAGGACTACCTCCCGTTCACCCTGACCTACCTCGTGCTCCGCGACCTGATCGTCGTCGGCATCTACGGGGCCATGATCGGGCTCCAGATCTTCCTGTGGTCCTGGTGGCAGGCCCGCGGCCGGGCCAAGCCGGTCGAGATCGAGACGTCCTCCTACGGCCGGCCGCTCGTGAAGAGGGGCTGACGTGGCGAGGACCGACGCCAACCCGCCCATGCCGGAGTTCCGCGACGACTACGTCCTCCAGGAGGTCGACGCGGAGTGGCTGTCCAAGGCGGTCAAGCCGAAGCAGTTCATCCACATCGACCAGTCCGAGTGCATCCTCTGCGAGGGCTGTGTCGACATCTGCCCGTGGAAGTGCATCTTCATGGTGTCGCCGACGGCGGTCGCCGAGGCCGTGGGCACCGAGCAGCCGGGGGTCGACCCCGACGACCAGGTGATCTTCACGATCGACGACGACGTGTGCACCCGCTGCGCCCTGTGCGTGGACCGGTGCCCGACCGGCGTGATCATCCTCGGCAAGATCGGGGCACCGACGAAGGAGGGCGACCCGCACGCCCGCACGAACGCCCACGGCTACGCCTACGGCCTGCGGCTGGGTTAGGAGAGGAGCGATGGCGAAGACCTTGCCGAACAAGCCCAGGATGGCGGACCGGCTGAGCGAGCTCGGCGACCGGGTCCAGGGCAGCCAGGCCTGGAGCTCGATCTTCCGGCCGGGGTCGATCTTCCGGAAGGGCTACACCGACAGCCCCCGGAACCGGTCCTACGTCATCATGAACAACACCCTGTACCACATGCACCCCGTCAAGGTGAAGCGGCATGCGGTCAAGGTGAGCTACACGCTGTGCCTCGGCGGCCTTTCGTTCTTCCTCTTCTTCCTGCTGACCGTCACCGGCATCTTCCTCATGTTCTTCTACCGGCCGACGGCGGCCCAGGCCTGGACCGACATCTACACGCTCCAGACCTCGGTGACCTTCGGCCTGCTCGTGCGGAACATGCACCGGTGGGCGGCGCACCTGATGGTGCTGTCGGTGTTCCTGCACATGAGCCGGGTCTTCTACCACGGGGCCTACAAGCCGCCCCGGGAGTTCAACTGGGTGATCGGGGTCATCCTGCTGACCCTCACGCTGCTCCTGTCGTTCACCGGCTACCTGCTGCCGTGGGACCAGCTCGCCCTCTGGGCCGTCACCGTCGGCACGAACATGATGGGGTACACGCCGGTGTTCGGGAACGAGGTGCGCTTCGTGCTCCTCGGCGGCGTCGAGATCGGCACCGACACCCTGCTCCGCTGGTACGTGCTGCATGTGCTGATGCTGCCGTTCGTCATCCTGATCTTCATGGCCGTCCACTTCTGGCGAGTCCGGAAGGACGGCGGGATCAGCGGTCCGCTGTAGGGAAGGGGAGGAAGGCAGAACCGTGACCGAGATCCCCGAGCACCTCCGCAAGCGGGCCGCCGAGGCCCGCAAGAAGGCCGCCGAGAAGGGCGGCGGGGGCGATGCCGCCCCCGCGGCCGACGCCGGCGCCACGCCGGCCGCCGACGCGCCCGCGTCCGCGGCGGCCAGCCGCATCCCGGCCCACCTGCTCGAGCGCTCGAAGGCGGCCAAGGCGAGGGCCGGCGACGGCGGCGGCGGCGGGGGCGGGGCGGCGACGGCCACCGCCACCCGGGCGGCCGCTGCCGCGGCGGCGACCGGGGTCGCCACGGCCGCCCCGCCGGTGGCGACCGGGCCGGGCGGTCACACCCAGCGGCTGCTCACGGTCGTCAAGTCCGGCTCCATCCAGGACGTCAAGGCCAAGCCCCAGGACAAGGTCCACACCTGGCCCCACCTGCTGGTGGTGGAGTTCGTCGCCTCCCTGGCCATCACCGCGTTCCTGCTCATCTTCTCGATCTTCGTGAACGCCCCGCTGCTCGCCCTGGCCAACGTGAACCAGACGCCGAACCCGTCGAAGGCGCCCTGGTACTTCCTCGGCCTCCAGGAGCTGCTGACGATGTTCCACCCGATGGTCGCCGGCGTGACCATCCCGGGCATCGGCCTGTTCGCCCTGATCCTCGCCCCCTACACCGACCGCAACCCGAGCCAGAAGCCCGAGGACCGCAAGTTCGCCATCGGGCTGTTCACCCTCTTCCTCATGTTCTGGGCGGTGCTCGTGCTGATCGGCTCGTTCTTCCGGGGGCCCGGCTTCAACTTCATCTTCCCGTGGAACGACGGCCTCTTCTTCGACCTGTGACGGACCGGGAGTAGCCATGGACACCACGACCGTCCTCGCCATCGCCATCCCGGTCCTCGTCGTGCTGGGCGGGCTGGTGGCCTACGCCGCCTCCGGCCGCAGGGACGCCGACGGCGCCGTCGGCCGCCTGTCGCGCGCCGCCCGCCGGTCCGACCGGAGCGCGACGGCGGCGACCGTCGAGGAGGCGCCGGCCGTGCGGTCCGGGCGCGAGGTCGAGCGGGCCGCCCGCCTCGAGCGCTCGCCGTCCCGGGAGCTGGTGCCCGCCGGCGCCCCGCCGCCCGCGCCGTGGGTGCCGCCCGACCCCGAGACCCTCGGCGTCACCCGGCGCCAGTTCATGAACCGGGGCATCCTCACGTTCTTCGGCCTCGGCGTCACCGGCTTCGGCACGGCCTGCCTGGCCTTCCTCTGGCCCAGCCTGTCGGGCGGGTTCGGCTCGGCCATCAAGGTCGGCGCCATCCCCGACATCAAGCAGCGCATCGCCGACGGCAACGGCTTCTACTACTACGCCGAGGGCCGCATGTGGATCACCGAGTACCCGACGGGCGCCATCGACAAGGCCAGGGCCGTGTACTCCGAGTCCGAGCTGTCCGGGATGGAGGCCGGGGTGATCGCGCTCTACCAGAAGTGCGTGCACCTCGGCTGCCGCGTCCCGGCCTGCGAGACCTCGCAGTGGTTCGAGTGCCCCTGCCACGGATCGCAGTACAACCAGGTCGGCGAGAAGAAGGGCGGCCCCGCCCCCCGCGGGCTCGACCGGTTCGCCATGACCGTCGACGGCGGCGTGCTCACCGTCGACACCGGCGTGATCATCCAGGGCCCGCCGATCGGCACGAACACCACCGGCCAGGAGGCCGAGGGCCCGCACTGCATCAGCAGCGGTGGCGGCCACGGTTGACGGAGCAGACCGCCTGATGAACGTCCTCGCCGCGACCACCCAGCAGACCATCGGCATCGTCATCCTCGCCCTGGTCGCCATCGGGTGGGTCGCCTACTTCCTCTTCTACAACCGCCCGAAGGCCCGCCACGAGATCGGCTCCGAGCTCGAGCTGGCCGCCAACCGCAAGCCCTACCTGGACGACGACCAGCTCGAGGGGCCGAAGCTCGACCGGGCCCTCACGTGGGGGCTCGTGACCCTGACGATCATCGGCATCGGCCTGCCGCTCTACTGGCTCGGCGAGCCGGGCCGCCACGCCGGCGCCGTCGAGCAGTTCGACGAGACGTTCGTGGAGCGGGGCGCCGAGCTCTTCGCCCCGACCGAGGAGGGCGGCCTCAACTGCGCCTTCTGCCACGGCGCGTCGGGCGAGGGCGGGGTGGCGCCGTTCAACCTGCGCGACCCCGACGGCAACGTGATCGACACGGTCGAGTGGAAGGCGCCGGCCCTCAACACCGTCACCCTCCGCTACTCCGACGAGGAGATCGAGTTCATCCTCGTGTACGGCCGGCCGTTCTCGCCGATGCCGGCGTGGGGGGTCGAGGGCGGCGGCCCGCTGAACGACCAGCAGATCGAGAACCTGATCGCCTACCTCCACAGCATCGCCATCACCCCGGAGGCGGCCCAGGCCCAGGCGGTCGAGGAGTACGGCGAGGACGACGGCCGCACCCTGTTCGAGGCGTTCTGCGCCCGCTGCCACACCAAGGGCTGGGCCTACGACAAGCCCCAGCTCCAGGGCGGCGGCGCCTTCGGCCCGAACCTGCGGGACGGCCAGACCCGGCGCCAGTTCCCCGACGTCGAGAGCCACGTCGAGTTCATCACCACCGGGTCGGACTTCGGCCAGCTGTACGGGGTGAACGGCCAGGGCAGCGGCCGCATGCCGGGCTTCGGCCAGATGCTGACCGACGCCCAGATCCGGGCCATCGTCGAGTACGAGCGGACGCTGTAGATGTTCTCCGCCCTCACCACGACCTTCGCGGGGATCAGCTTCGACCCCACCATCCGCGGGATCCTCGTCGTCGGCGTCGGCCTGCTGATCCTGTGCGGCTCGGTCTACCTGCTCCTCGCCACCAACCTCGGCAGCCGCCTCGGGATGCTCGTCGCCCTCGCCGGCCTGTTCGGCTGGATGACCCTGATGGGCATCGTCTGGTGGATCTACGGCATCGGCATGGTCGGGCCCAGCCCCACCTGGGACGTCGTCGAGGTCAACTACGACGACCTGAGCGTCGCCCAGCTCGACGAGGCCAGGGCGCTCGACGAGTGGGACGAGATCCCCGAGTCGGCGCCGACGAGGGGCGAGGCCCAGGCCGCGGCCGACGCGTTCGTCGGCCCCGAGGGCCGGGCCATCTTCCAGAGCACCGCCGAGTACGTGACCGTCGACGCCTTCGAGACCGGCGGTGAGACCTACTTCTTCACCCTGCGCCACAAGCCCCACTACGCGCTCGTACGGCTCCAGGGCGTGATCGAGCAGCCGGAGCCGGAGGTGGGCGAGGCCCCGCCGCCCCCCGAGGCCGACCCGGACAAGCCCGTGGTCAGCGTGATCATGGAGCGCAACCTCGGCCACCGGCGGCTGCCGCCGGCGCTCGTCACCGTGATCTTCGGCACCCTGTTCGGCATCACGTGCAACGTCCTGCACCGCCGGGACAAGCTCGTCGCCGAGAACCGGGCGAGGGCGGCGGCCGCCGGCGCGGCCGTCCCGGCGAGGAGGTAAGCCGATGGGCGCCTATCTGCCGGTCGTCGCGACCCTGGTGCTGGGCGCCCTCTTCGCGGCGTTCAGCCTCCTCGTGTCGAAGCTGCTCGCGCCCAAGCGGACGACGGCGGCCAAGTCGGCGCCCTACGAGTGCGGGATCATCCCCGGCCGGGAGCCGCCGGAGCGGTTCCCGGTCCGCTTCTACCTCGTGGCGATGATCTTCATCGTCTTCGACATCGAGATCATCTTCCTGTACCCGTGGGCCGTCGTGTACCGGGACCTCGGCGTGTTCGGCCTCTGGGAGATGGTGCTGTTCGCGGCGGCCGTGTTCGTGTCGTTCGTGTACCTGATCAGCCACGGGGCACTGGACTGGGGGCCGGTCAAGCGGCTCCGCCGTCTGGGCCCCGCCGTGTCGGCCGAGCGCACCGCCGGGACGACCGTGCGGCGCGTCGGCCTCGAAGGACGAGAGGAGGCAGCCTGATGACGGTCAACGCGGGTCTCGGTGGTCTCCAGCACAACTTCTTCACCGGGACCCTGGAAGACCTCGTGAAGTGGGCCAGGCGGCGCAGCATCTTCCCGGCGACGTTCGGGCTGGCCTGCTGCGCCATCGAGATGATGGCGGCCGGGGCGTCGCACTACGACATGGCCCGCTTCGGCATGGAGGTGTTCAGGGCGTCGCCCCGCCAGGCCGACCTGATGATCGTCGCCGGCCGGGTGTCCCAGAAGATGGCGCCGGTGCTGCGGCAGGTCTACGACCAGATGGTCGAGCCGAAGTGGGTCATCTCGATGGGCGTGTGCGCGTCGAGCGGCGGGATGTTCAACAACTACGCCATCATCCAGGGCGTCGACCAGATCGTCCCCGTGGACGTCTACACCCCCGGCTGCCCGCCGGGGCCCGAGACGCTCATCCACGGGATCCTCACCCTCCAGGGCCTCATCGCCTCGGGCGAGATCACCCGGCGCCGGGCCGAGACCGGCGGCGGGGCCGGCGTGGTGGTCGAGCAGCTCGACGGCCAGACCGCCCACGACCGGCCCGTGGCCGTCGCCGGCCGGGCCCGCTGACCCGGCCATGAGCGACGACGCCGCCACCCTCGCGCAGGAGCGCGGCCAGGAGGCCGAGACCCGCCACGGCGTGCCGGTCACCCGGCCCCTCGGCCAGGAGGTGCTGCACGCCACCCGGGTGCAGTACCTGGACGTCGTCACCGCGCTGCGGGACGAGGGCTACGACCTGTTCGTCGACCTGACCGCGGTCGACTACCTGCTCCACCCCGACCGGCCCCTGCCCGAGGGCATCGGCCGGGCCCGCTTCGAGGTCGTCGTCGCCCTGCTCGACCGGCAGCGCCGGCGCCGGGTGCGGGTGCGGGTCCAGGTGCCCGAGAACGACCCGGTCCTGCCCACCCTGTGGGAGGTGTTCCCGGCGAGCGAGGCCTACGAGCGCGAGGTGTTCGACCTGTTCGGCATCCGCTTCGACGGCCACCCCGACCTCACCCGCATCCTCATGCCCGAGGACTGGGAGGGGCACCCGCTGCGCAAGGACTACGGCACGGGGGTCATCCCCGTGCAGTTCAAGGCCGCCCCGAGCTCACGGTGAGAGGAGGCCGCTCGTGACGAGCACGGACGCCGCCGTCGACACCGGCGAGGAGGGCCAGGAGCTGCGGCCCCGGACGAGGACGACCCCCGGCGAGCTGTTCCGGGAGGTCGGCGCCGTCCTGCGCATGTCCGAGGCGGACGCCGCCGTCTACGAGCCCGAGCAGGGCGAGGGCGACGACTCCCGGATGATCATCAACATGGGGCCGCAGCACCCGAGCACCCACGGCGTGCTCCGCCTCATGCTCGAGCTCGAGGGCGAGACGGTCCTGCGGACCAAGCCGGTGATGGGCTACCTGCACACCGGCATGGAGAAGACCGGCGAGAGCCTCACCTACCTCCAGGGCCCGACCAACGTCACCCGCATGGACTACGCCGGCCCGTTCTTCAACGAGCTGGTGTACTGCATGGCCGTCGAGGAGCTCCTCGGCATCGAGGTCCCGCCCCGGGCCGTGTGGATCCGGATGCTGATGTCCGAGCTGAACCGGATCGCCTCCCACCTCCTGTTCCTCGCCACCAACGGCATGGACCTCGGCGCAGTGTCGATGATGCTGTACGGCTGGCGGGACCGCGAGGAGGTGCTGCGCTTCTTCGAGGACGTCACCGGGCTGCGGATGAACCACAACTACATCCGCCCCGGCGGCGTGGCCGTCGACCTCCCGAACGGCTGGGAGGAGCGGGTGACGCGCATCCTCGACGACATCCCCGGCCGCCTCGACGAGTACGACGCGCTGATGACCGGCCAGCCCATCTGGCGGGAGCGGCTCCAGGGCGTCGGTGTGCTCACCGCCGACGAGGCCATCGCCCTCGGCTGCACCGGCCCGATCCTTCGCTCCACCGGCGTGGAGTGGGACCTGCGCCGCGACCTGCCCTACCTCGCCTACGACCAGGTCGAGTTCGACGTGGTCGTCGGCACCTACGGCGACTCCTACGACCGCTACGCCATCCGGCTCCAGGAGGTGCGGGAGTCCTCGCGGATCGTGCGCCAGATCGTCGAGCGCATGCCCGAGGGCGACTACCGCATCCAGGACAAGAAGGTCACCCCGCCGCCGCGGGCCCGCATCGACGAGTCGATGGAGGCCCTGATCCACCACTTCAAGCTGTTCACCGAGGGCTTCAAGGTCCCGGCCGGCGAGGTGTACGTGGCCATCGAGTCGCCGAGGGGCGAGCTCGGCTGCTACCTCGTGTCCGACGGCTCGTCCAAGCCCTACCGGCTCCACATCCGAGGACCATCCTTCGTGAACCTCCAGGCACTTCCCCACATGATCCGCGGCGGCCTCATCGCCGACGCCGTGGCCATCATCAGCACCGTCGACCCGATCATGGGAGACGTGGACCGGTGATCGAGCGATCTGGCATTCCGAAGGCAGCAGAGATTCTCGCCCGGTACCCGTCGAAGCGTTCGGCGCTCATGCCCCTGCTCTACGAGGTCCAGGAGCGCGACGGGTACATCACCGA
>DASWMK010000236.1 GCA_036399815.1 Acidimicrobiales bacterium | reverse complement strand
CTCGTCCCGGGGGCGGCGGCACCGACCGCGCCCGCCGCAGTCTCCGGCCCCGTCCCGGGCGCGGCGGCACCGACCGGTCCGGCCGCGGCGCCGGGCCTCGTCCCGGGGGCGGCGGCACCGACGGCGCCGACCGCGGCACCCGCCCCGACCCCGGCCGGGGCGCCCGCCGCCGGCCCCGCCTCCGCAGCAGCGGCCGGGGCCCCGCTGCCGACCCGGGACGAGCTCACCCTCGCCTGGGCCGACGAGGTCGTGCCCCGGCTGCCGAAGGCCGCCCGCGTGCGGTTCGTCGCCGGCCGGTTCGTCGACGTCGCCGACGGCGTCGTCCTGTTCGCGCTGCCCAACGCCGCCCACCGGGAGCGCTGCGAGCCGCTGCGGGGCGAGGTCGAGGCCACCCTTGCCGCCCACTTCGGCCGGCCCGTCCCGCTCCGCCTCGTCGTCGAGGGCACCCCGAGCGGGCCGCCCGACCGCCAGGACGACGACGAGGACCTGCTCGACGTCGACGTGCATTCGCTGCCCGACGCCACCGTCGAGGTACGGTCCGGGATCGACCGGCTGACCCAGGCCTTCCCCGGCGCCCAGCTGGTGGACGGCGACTGAGCCGGCGAGGAGGCACCGTGTCCGAGACCCCCGACCTCGGCGCCCTGATGCGCCAGGCCCAGGCCATGCAGGAGCAGCTGGTGGCCGCCCAGGCCCGCGCCGCCGAGACCGAGGTCGAGGGCCAGGCCGGTGGCGGCGTCGTCCGCGTCAGGGTGACGGGCGGCATGGAGTTCCGCTCGGTCACGATCGACCCGCAGGCCGTCGACCCCGACGACGTCGAGCTGCTCCAGGACCTCGTCCTCGCCGCCCTCCACGACGCGATGGCCAAGGTCGGCGAGCTCCAGCAGGGGGCCATGGGCGGCCTCGACCTCGGTGGGCTCGACCTCGGCGGCCTGCTCGGGGGCTGAGCGCCCCCCGTGTACGCCGGTCCCGTCCAGGAGCTGATCGACGAGCTGGGGCGCCTGCCCGGCATCGGGCCGAAGTCGGCCCAGCGCATCGCCTTCCACCTGCTGAAGCTGCCGCCCGAGGACGCCCTGCGCCTGTCCAGGGCCATCGCCGACGCCAAGGCCCGGGTGGCGTTCTGCCGGCGCTGCTTCAACGTCGCCGAGGGCGTGCAGGGCGAGGCCGAGTGCGGCATCTGCACCGACCCCCGGCGCGACCCGGCCGTCGTCTGCGTGGTCGAGGAGCCGAGGGACGTCGTGGCCGTCGAGCGGACCCGGGAGTTCGCCGGCCGCTACCACGTCCTCCAGGGCGCGATCAGCCCCATCGAGGGCATCGGCCCCGACCAGCTGCGGGTCCGCGAGCTGCTCGCCCGCATCGAGGCCGAGGGGATCACCGAGGTCATCCTCTGCACCAACCCGAACATCGAGGGCGAGGCGACGGCCATGTACCTCGCCCGCCTGGTCCGCCCCCTCGGGGTGACCGTCACCCGCATCGCCAGCGGGCTCCCCGTCGGCGGGGACCTCGAGTACGCCGACGAGCTCACCCTCGGCCGGGCCCTCGAGGGCCGCCGGCGGGTCGAGGGCTGAGCGAACCGCTCCCCGGCCCGACCAAGGTCGACCAGGGCGGAAAAAACCCCGAAGCGCCGTTCCGACGAGCCGGGCGCGGGCGGACAGTCCGGCTCGTTCACGAAACGGCGCTTCGGGCGAACTGATCGAGGGGGAGGGAGGCGAACGAGTGTGTCGAGCACACCCGGGCGGAACCTCGATCGGTTTCGTTGTGTCGGTCAAGCTACACCAAGAACGATCCCATGACAAGTACTTTGCAGTTTTGTGACAGGAT
>DASWMK010000235.1 GCA_036399815.1 Acidimicrobiales bacterium | reverse complement strand
GTCCCCGACCGTGCCGCCGACCACCGCGACGACGGCACCGCCGACCGCGCCGCCACGCCGGCCCGACCCGGGCAGGGGCGTCGACCGGGGTGACCGCTCGGGCCCCGGCTCGGGCAGGGGCGGCGGCGGGCGGGGCGGCAGCGGCGGGGGCGGCGGCGGGGGCGGCTAGCCCAGCGCCGTCGCCACCAGGCCGAGGAGGACCACGGCCAGCACCTCGGCGTTGTAGGCGACGTGGGCGCACGTGCTCTCCCGCAGCCCGGCCGCCGGACCGCCCCGGCGGTGGCCCCGCAGGTAGGCCCACGTGAAGTAGGCGCCGCCGATCGACAGGGCGAGCGCGGCGCCGATCGGGATGCCGACGATGGCGTGGGCCAGGCCGAACAGCACGGCCCGGCCGGCCCGCCCGGCCCACGACCGCCGCTCGCTGCCGGCCCGGAAGATCCGCTCCTCGGACTCCGCGAACAGGGGCAGGGCCGGGGCGAGGAGGGCGAGGAACACGGCCGGCACGAGCCACTCCAGCGCGGTGCCGGTGGTCTGCTCGGTGCTGCCCGTGACGGGGTTGCCGATGCCGCCGACCGCCGTCCACCAGCCGACGTCGAGCCCGGGCACGGCCGTCAGGACGACGACGGCCGCCACCACGAGGGCGAGCACCGGCGGCGCGAGGAGGAAGTGGCGGGGGCGCAGGCTGCGGACGATGGCCGCCGTGCGGGCCCGGCCGCCCGCCGACAGGGCCACCCGGTCGGCGCTGACCAGGCGGACGGCCACGAGGGCGAGGACGGCGACGGTCAGGGCGTCGGTCACGCGGCCGCGGCCGCCGGGCGGTCACCGGCGCCGAGCGCTCGCCCGGCGGGCCGAGCCGTCAGCGGGTGTACGTCCCCGTGTAGGTCGCCTCGGCGGCCGCGCCGGTGAGCGCGGCGACGGCGTCGCCGGCGTCGAGGCCGGGCTGGAGCCCGACCGGCTCCAGGAAGGCGAGCAGCCGGAACTCGTACGCGTGGGTCTCGCCGGCCGGCGGGCACGGGCCGAACCACCCGACCCCGCCGTCGCCGTTCCTCGCCTCGACGGCGCCGGGTGGGACGGCGCCCTGGTCGACGCCGGTCGAGGACGGGTCGATGCCGGCGACGACCCAGTGGACGAAGCCGTCGGCGTCGGAGTCCGTCACGACGAGGGCCAGCTCGACGGTGCCGGGCGGGACGCCGGTCCAGGTCATCGGCGGCGACACGTCGCCGGGGCAGGCCATCCAGTCCGGCATGGGGCCGCCGTCGGTGAACGCGGGGCTCGACAGCGAGAAGCCGGCGGGCGCGGTCGTGGTCTGGCCGGCGGCGGTCGACGGCGTGGTCGTCGTCTGGTCCGCAGCCGGCTCGGCCAGCTCCCGCCCGTCGTCGGAGCAGGCGGCCAGGAGCGCGAGGGCGACGGCCACCAGCACGGCCGTCGCCGCCCGGCACCGCACCGGGGTGGCGGCGCGGGGCGGCAGGACCGCCGCGTCCGCCGTCGCCCGGGCTGGGGCCAGGGTCGCGGCCGGCGCCGCCCGGGTCACGCCGGCGTGCCGAGGGCCCGCTCGGCCAGCGCCGTCGGCATTGCGCCGGAGCCGCCCAGCCGGTCGTGGAACGTGCGCAGGTCGCCGCCGGCCGCCAGCCACCCCTCCCTGGCCCGCTCGATCTCGAGCGCGCCGGTCAGGTAGGCGGACGCCTGGGTAGGCCAGGCGCAGTAGCGGGTGACCTCGGCCGTCGCCGTCGGCTCGCTCAGGCTCGCCTTGGTCGACATGAACGCGACGGCCTCGTCGAAGCTCATGTCGCCGGTGTGCAGGCTCGTGTCGCAGACGATGCGGGCGGCCCGGAAGATGCGGGCGTCGAGGTGGCCGATCTCGTGGGCCGGGTCGGTGAAGAACCCCTGCTCCCGCATCATCCGCTCGCTGTAGAGGGCCCAGCCCTCCGTGAAGTAGGGCGACGACACGACCCGGCGCAGCGGCCGGCCGGCGAGCATGGTCGTCAGGTGCCAGTGGTGGCCCGGGTAGGCCTCGTGCACCGACGTGGTCGGGATGCTGGCCCGGCTGTTGTCCGACAGGCGCTTGCGCACCTCGTCCTCCGGCGTCCCCTCGGGCGGGAACGGGACGAAGAAGTGGCCGACCCGCGACTCCCGGAACGCCGGCGGGCGGATGTAGAAGGCGACGGCGATGATCGCCCGGCGGAACGGCGGCGCCGGCACCACCCGGCACTCCTCGCCCTCGGGGAACGACACCAGCTCGTGGTCGGCGAGGAAGCGGCGGGCCTCGGCCGTCCAGTGGGCGTACTCGTCCTGCATGGCCTCCGGAGTCGGCGGGTGGTCGGCGTTGAGCCGGTCGACGACGGCCCGCCAGTCGTCGCTGCCGAAGTGGTCGCGGCTGACCCGGGACAGCTCCTCGGCCAGCTCGTCGTAGGCGGCCTGGCCCCGGCGGCGGAGCTCGGCCGCCCCGTGGCCGAGCAGCTCCCGGTCCCGGAGGACGCCGTCGTAGCGGGCCTCGCCGATCACGTAGCTGCCCTCGGCCCGCGCCGCGAGGTCCTCGAGGAACCCGGCGAAGTCCTGGTAGGCCTCGGCGGCGACGGCGCCGGCCTCGGCCAGGGTCGACCGCAGCGCCGGGTCCTCCTCCTCCTGGGGCACGAGGTCGCGGGCGAACTGGACGGCGGCCCGGCACATGCCGAGGGCCCGGCGGACGAGGACGGGGTCGGCCATCCCCGGGTCGAGGTTCTCCCGGCCGGCGGCCAGCGCGCCCGGCACCTGGCGCAGGCGTGCGGCCGCCGCCTCGGCCAGGTCGGCGTCGGGGCGGAGGCGGTGGAGGAACAGGACGTAGACGCCGTCGAGGCCGGGGCCGACGTAGGTGTCGGGGTTGCGGCGCCAGTTCGGGAAGTCGGCGAAGACCTGGTTGCCCCGGTGGTGGGCGATCAGCAGGTCCCGGTCGATGCGCTCCTCGTCGGACAGCTCGTCGTCGGGCAGGGCGGTGAGGCGCTCGATCCACCGGCCGTCCCGCGCCGCCCGGCGCTCGAAGGCCTCGCCGGAGAAGTCGCCCAGCCGGTCGTCGTAGCCCTCGAGGCCGTAGAGGGTGCCGAGCGTCGGGTGCTCCTCGACGTGCTCGTGGAGCCACTCGTCGGCCAGGGCGTCGAAGTCGACCATCGCCCCAGCCTCCCACGCGGCCTCAGACGTACCCGCGCAGCCGGGACGCCGTCGCCACCCGCTGGATGCCGATGGCGTAGGCGGCCTGGCGGAGCGAGATCGACCGCTCCCTGGCGAAGCGCGACACCACCCGGTAGGTGTCGGTCAGCCGGTCGCACAGCTCCTCGTTGAAGCGCGACTCCTTCCACGTGAACTGCTGGATGTTCTGCGTCCACTCGAAGTAGGAGCCGGTCACGCCGCCGGCGTTGGCGAGGATGTCGGGGATCACGACGACGCCGCCGTCGTTCAGCATCTTGTCGCCGCCCGGGGTGACGGGGTAGTTGGCGCCCTCGACCACCACCCGCGCCTTGACCCGCCCGGCGTTGTCGTCCCTGATCACCTGGCCGAGGGCGGCCGGGAGCAGCACGTCGCAGGGCAGCTCGAGGAGCTCCTCGTTGCCGACCTGGTCGCCGCCCGCGCCGTCGGGCACGGTGCCGCCGCCCCGGACGTGGGCGATGAGCGCCTCCACGTCGAGGCCCTCCGGGTTGTAGCGCCCGCCGGCGACGTCGGACACGGCGACCACGACCGCGCCCCGGCGCACGAGCTCCCTCGCCGCCCACGAGCCCACGTTGCCGAAGCCCTGGACGACGCACTTGAGCCCGACGACGTCCCGGCCCTGCTCCTCGGCCCACGCCTCGAGGATGTCGACGCAGCCCCGGCCGGTGGCCGCCTCCCGCCCCGGCGCGCCGCCCAGGTCGAGCGGCTTGCCGGTGACGATGGCCGGGCTGTAGCCCTCCTTCGACGAGAAGGCGTCCATCATCCACGCCATCGTCTGGGCGTTGGTGGCCACGTCCGGCGCGGGGATGTCGCGGTAGATGCCGAGCACGTGGCTGATCGCCATCGTGAAGCGGCGGGTCATCCGCTGGACCTCGGCGGGCGACATGCCCGTCGGGTCGACCTCGATCCCGCCCTTCGCCCCACCGAAGGGGATGTTGAGCAGGGCCGTCTTCCAGGTCATCAGCGAGGCGAGCGCCCGCACCTCGTCGAGGTCGGCGGTCGGGTGGTAGCGGATCCCGCCCTTGTACGGGCCGCGCGCGCCGTTGTGCTGGACGCGGTAGCCCCGCACGACGGTCAGCTCGCCGTTGTCGAGGCGGACCGGGACCTGCACGGCGACCTCCCGGTAGGAGGTCTTCAGCACCGAGTACATCTCGGCGTCGAGATCGACGACCGCGGCGGCCTCGTCGAAGTAGGCGTTCACGGCCTCGACGGCGGAGAGCTCCATCGCTCGTCCCCCCTGTTGCAGTGGCTCGGTGGCCGGCCGAGAGGCCGGCCCCGGCCTCCTACCCCCGGGCGCCCTCGGCCGGAACCTGGCCGTGCCCGTTGGGGCTGGTCGAGCCCTTGAACAGCTCGGCGATGCCGGCCACCGAGCCGAGGAAGGCGCCGGTGTCGGCCGGGATGATGATCTTCGTCGCCCGGCCGTCGGCCACCCGCTGGAGCGACTCCAGGTACTTCACGGCGAGCAGGTCCGGGGTGGGCCGGCCGTCGTGGATGGCGGCGTAGACGCTGCGGATGGCCTCGGCCTCGCCGGTCGCCACCGTGAGCTGGCGGAAGCGCTCGGCCTCGGCCGTCGTCCGCGTCGCCTCGGCCTGGCCCTGGGCCTCGAGGATCTGGCGCTGGCGCAGGCCCTCGGCGGTGAGGATGGCCGCCTGCTTCTCGCCCTCGGCCCTCGTGATGGCCGCTTCCCTCGTGCCCTGCGCCTCGGTGACGACGGCCCGCCTCGTGCGCTCGGCCTTCATCTGCTCGTGCATCGAGTGCATGACGTCGGGCGGCGGGTCGATGCGCTGGATCTCGACCCGGCCGACCCGCACGCCCCACTTGTCGGTGGCGTCGTCGAGGATCTGGCGCAGCTCGGAGTTGATCTTGTCCCGGGAGGTGAGGGCCTCGTCGAGCTGGATGTCGCCGATCAGGTTCCGCAGGTTCGTCTGGGCCAGCTTGGTGATGGCCAGCATGAAGTTGGCGACGTTGTAGACGAGGCGCTGCGGGTCGGTCGGCTCGTAGTAGATGACGGCGTCGACGGACACGACGACGTTGTCGGCGGTGATGACCTCCTGGGGCGGGATGTCGACGACCTGCTCCCGCATGTCGACCAGGCGGACCGTCTGGAACACCGGGATGATGACGCGGAGGCCGGGGTCGACGTTGCCCTTGTACTTGCCGAGCTGCTCGACCACGCCCCGCTGGTAGGGGCGGACGATGCGCACGCCGGCGGCGACCCAGATGAACAGCAGGACGACGAGGATCGCCAGGACGGCGACGAGGGCGGACATGGCGGCTCCCTGCGGGGCTCGGTCGGTGGGCTCTGGCGGTGCTGCTCGGCGGGCGCTGGGTCAGCGCTCCCCGTCGGATGGTGACGAGGGACCCTGGGAGATGGCGGGCGGCGGCGCCGGCCGGTCGACCGGCCAGACCACGGCGCGCGTCCCGCGCATCTCGACGACCTTGACGTGCGCCCCGGCCGGGATCGGCGACCCGTCGGCGCTCTCGGCCCGCCACTCCTCGCGGTGGACGCGGATCATCCCGAGCTCGGCCGGGCCGCCCGGGATGGCCTCCAGCACGAGGGCCGGCTCCCCGATCAGGCGGCGGGAGCCGATGCCGACGACGGGCTCGTCCCGGTCGAGCCGGCGGGCCAGCGGGCGCAGGGCGGCGAGGGTGGCGACGGAGCCGGCGAGGAAGGCCAGCCACTGGAAGGCGACGTCCACGTTGGCGAAGGCGAGGACGGTGGCGACGGCGGCGCCGACCCCGAAGGGCAGCAGGAAGAAGGTGCCCGGCCCGGCCATCTCGCCGACGACGAACACGGTGGCAGCCACGAGCCACACCCAGCGCCAGACCTCGGGCGAGTCCATGCCGTCCCTAACCGACCTTCCGCCGCCCGGCGCGGGCGGGCCTCCTCTTGGGGGAGACAGTACCGCCCGCCCCGCCCCGGACGCCGCCGCGATCGGTGGTCGGGCCGGCGGGGGCTCGGTGGGCGGGGTGCGACCGGCGGCGCCGGCGGGTCGGGCAGGGGTCGGTGCCACGCGGGGCGCTCGGGTCGGCGGCGGGCGGACGAGGGCGGGGGCGACGGGCGGGCGCGCCCGCCGGGCGGGGGTCGTCGGCGCTGGTGCCGGCGCCGGCCGCCGGGCGAGCGGTCGGCCCCCCGGCGGGGGACGGCACGGGGGAGACGGGGGAGCGGGAGCGGGTCGTGGGGGTCGGACGGGCGGGCGGTACCGTGCCGGCGATGGACCGGACCGACGAGCCCCGGCTGTGCCTGCTGACCGTCCACGCCCACCCCGACGACGAGGCGTCGAAGGGGGCGCCGACCGTCGCCCGGTACAAGGCGCACGGCGTGCGGACGGTCCTCGTGACGTGCACCGGCGGCGAGGAGGGCGACATCCTCAACCCGGCCATGGACCGGCCCGAGGTGCGGGACCGGCTGGGCGAGGTGCGGCACGAGGAGCTCGCCAGGGCGGCCGAGGTCATCGGCTACGACGAGGTCGTCCTCCTCGGCTACCGCGACTCCGGCATGCCGGGCACGCCGGCCAACGAGCACCCCGACTGCTTCGCCAGGGCGGACCTCGACGACGCCGTCGGCCGGCTGGTCGAGGTGGTGCGGCGGGAGCGGCCGCAGGTGGTCGTCACCTACGGCGACGACCAGGAGGGGTACCCGCACCCCGACCACCTGCGGGTCCACGACGTCAGCGTGCTGGCCTTCGAGCGGGCCGGCGACCCCGACGCCCACCCCGACGCCGGGCCGCCCTGGCAGCCGCTGAAGCTCTACTACACGGCCTGGTCGCGGGCCCGCATGCTGGCCATGCACGAGAAGTTCCAGGAGCTCGGGCTGGAGTCGCCCTTCGACGAGAAGTGGTTCGACCGCCCCTCCCAGGACGACCGCATCACGACCCGGGTGCCGATCGGCGAGTACGCCGACGTCCGCCGGGAGGCGCTGCTCGCCCACGCCACCCAGATCGACCCGACCTCGCCGTTCTGGTTCGGCCTGCCGCCCGAGGTGGCGGCGACCGTCCACCCCTACGACGACTACATCCTCGCCAGGAGCCTCGTCGACACCGAGCTGCCCGAGGACGACCTGTTCGCCGGGACGCGGGAGGCGGCGCCGAGCCAGCGGTAGCCGGTACGGACGCGGCCGGCCGCTCGCTACGATCCCGGCCACCGTGGGCGTACGTCCCTTACCGAGGAGTGCTTCGAGATGGCCAAGTACCTGACCCAGGAGTGGCTGGACCTGCAGAAGGAGCTGGCGCAGGAGTTCCCCGAGCGCCCGGGCGCCACGGCCCGCATGCAGTACCGGGTGACCGGCGCCCCCGAGGGCGACGTCGGCTACTACACGGTGATCGACAACGGCAAGATGCTCGAGAACACCCTGGGCGACGACGACCAGGCCGAGTTCACGCTCTCGCAGACCTACGACGACTCCGTCAAGATCCTGAAGGGCGAGCTCGACCCCAACGCCGCGTTCATGCAGGGGCGCCTCAAGGTGACCGGCAACATGGGCAAGCTCATGGCGCTCATGCCGCTCACCCAGAGCCCCGAGTACAAGGCGATCCAGAAGAAGCTCGCCGACCAGACCGAGTTCTAGGCCGGCTCGCGCCGGCGTCGCCGACCGGGGCGGTCCCAGGGCCGCCCCGGTCGTCGCGTCAGGACGCCCGCTGGAGCTCCCGGAGGGTGCGGTAGCCGATGAGGACCGCGCCGCACGCCTCCACGAGGTCGGCGAGCGTGCGGTCGAGGGTGACGAGGTCGAGGTCGTCCACCCGGGACGCCCAGTCCGGCGCGTAGGCCCGCAGCTCGGGCGAGTCGACGGCCGGGTGCAGGTACACCTCGGTCACGCCCGGGCGCAGCTCGGCGACCGTGCGCTCCAGCGCGGCGCGGCTGCCGACGCCGCGGACGTGCACGAGGTGGTCGGGGAACACGACCCCCTCGGCCTCGGCCAGGCGGCGGAACGGGAAGCCGATGGCCCGCTCCGACGACGCGCCGGACAGCCGCACGGGCAGCCCGAACTCGACCGCCATCTCCAGGTAGACGTCGAAAAACTCGGGGCGCAGCTGGAGCGTCCCCATGTGCGAGTCGAGGTGGCTGACGTCGAAGCCCCAGAGGATGGCCCGCTCGACCTGCGCGCGGCACTCCCGCCGGACCTCGTCGAGGTCGGCGTGGTCCCACACGTCGGCGACCGTGCGGGGGAAGCCGCCGTCGCCGTCGAGGAGCGAGGGGGCGTGGGTGATCGGCCCCCAGCGGTAGAGGTCGTACTCGGCGTTCAGGGTGAGGTGGACGCCGACGTCCTCGCCGCGGTAGCGGGCGGCCGCCTCCCTCGCCCAGGGGCAGGGCACCATGAGGGTGGCGCTCGTGGCGAGGCCGGACCGGAGGGCCTGGTACACGCCGGTGTTGGCCGAGTAGCTCGACCCCAGGTCGTCGCAGTTCACGATGAGCAGGCGGGCGTCGGGCGGGTACCCGAGCCGCTCCGCGAGCGCGGTCACGACGGCGACGCTATCGACCCGCCGACGGGCCCCGGCACGAGCCGCAGCGCTCCCACAGCCCCCGGCCGGCCTCCCTGGCCGCGGCGGCGGCCGCGCCGAGCTCGTCCCGGTGGGCGACGTTGGGCGGGTACGTCGCCGACACGGCGTAGCCCTCCTCGACGAGGGCGAGGTTGACGAACAGGCCGTCCTCCTTCCGGTACACGTAGGCGAGCAGGCGGTCGTAGCGGTCCCTGGCCTCGACGTCGCGCTCGAGCACGACCTCGGTGCCCTCGGGCAGGAGCGCGCTGGTGCGGGCCGTCGCCTCGGCGCCGAAGCACTCGACCGGGCGGCGGGGGTCGGACGTCTCCGGCGTGTCGATGCCGATCAGGCGGACGGGCTCGACCCGCCCGGCGACGCGCACCTCGACGGTGTCGCCGTCGACCACGCGGGCGACGGTGGCCGGGCCGGCCGGGGCGGCGCCCGGCGCGCACGCCGGGAGCACCAGCAGGGCGAGCAGGGCGAGGACGGCGACGGCGGCGGGCCCGGCGAGGCGCGGGCGGCCGCCTCGGCGGGCGGGCGGGGGGCGGAGAAGGGCGACGGCGGCGGGCCGGGCGAGATGCGGGCGGCCGCCGTCGCGGGCGAGCAGGGCGAGCAGGACGAGGACGGCGACGGCGGCGGGCCCGGCGAGGCGCGCGCCGCCGGGGTGGCGGGCGGAGGGGAGGCGCACGGCGACCTCCGGGGTTCGAGGGCCGGAGTGGCGGCGGGCGCCGCGAGCACGACGGGGCAACGGTACCTCGGGGGTGTGACACGAACCCCGGCCGCGCCGCGCGGGTACGGTCGGCGCTGGTCGGCGAGAGGAGCCGGGATGGGCAACCCCGTCGTGTTCGTCGAGATCCAGGGCCGGGACCGGGACACCCTGGTGCCGTTCTACGAGCAGCTGTTCGGCTGGCCGGTCGACACCTCCCGGCCCGACGGCTACGCCATCGTGCCGCCGGCCGGGCGGGGCGTGGGTGCCGGCATCCTGGCCTGGCCGGAGGGGGCGCCGGAGCGGGTCCTGTTCTTCGTCGCCGCCGACGACCCCCAGGCCGCCCTCGACCAGATGACCGCCAACGGCGGCGGGGTCGCCGTCCCGCCGATGGTCGTCGCCGACGGGCCGGTGGTCGCCATCGGCACCGACCCCGACGGCAACCTCGTCGGCGTGGTCGGCGCCGGGGGGACGCCGCCGCCGGGGGGCGAGGCCGGCGCCCCGGTCGTCCACTTCGAGGTCAACCCGGTCGACGCCGACCGGTCGGTCGCCTTCTACCGCGACGTCTTCGGCTGGCGGATCAGCGAGATCCCGGAGATCTCCTACGCCATCGTCGACACGGACGCGGGCGGGGCCGGCATCCAGGGCGGCATCGCGCTGCGGTCCGGCGAGGGGCCGGGCACGACGTTCTACGTGGAGGTGCCGGACCCGGCCGCCGCCCTCCGCCGGGCCGAGGAGCTCGGCGGCCGGACGGTCCGGCCCGTCACGGTCGTGCCCGGCGCGGCCGAGCTCGCGCTGCTCGCCGACCCCGAGGGCCACGTCGTCGGCGTCGTCGCCGCCGCCGTCCCGGGCCGGGAGGCGGAGGGCGGCGGATGAGGCGTCAGGGGCGGCGGACCAGCGTCGCCGTCCCGAGCCCGCCGCCGCAGCACATCGTCACCAGCCCGTAGGTCCCGCCCGTGCGCTCCAGCTCGTGCACGGCCTTGGTCAGCAGGACGGCGCCCGTGCCGCCGAGCGGGTGGCCGAGCGCGATGGCGCCGCCGTTCGGGTTGACCGTGGCCGGGTCGGGCGACAGCTCCCGCTCCCAGGCGAGCACCACGGAGGCGAACGCCTCGTTGATCTCGGTGACGTCGACGTCCGCCATCGTCAGCCCGTTGCGCTCGAACAGCCGGTGGGTGGCGTCGATCGGCCCGGTCAGCATGAGGACCGGGTCGCTGCCCACGAGGCAGGTGTCGACGACGGTGGCGAGGGGTCGCAGGCCGAAGCCGGCGGCCCGCTCGGCCGTCATGAGCAGCACGGCGGCGGCGCCGTCGGAGATCTGCGACGACGTGCCGGCGGTGTGGACGCCGTCCGGCCGGGCCACCGGGCGCAGGCCGGCGAGCGCCTCGAGCGAGGTCTCCCTGAGGCCCTCGTCGCGCTCGACGCGGTGGGTGGTGCCGGACGGGCGGCCGTCGGGGCCGAGGTCGGGGGCGTCGACGGGGACGACCTGGAGGTCGAACCGGCCCTCGTCCCAGGCGGTGGCGGCCCGCTGCTGGGACAGGAGGCCGAACCGGTCGCACTCCTCCCGGTCGACGGCCCACTTCTCGGCGATGCGCTCGGCCCCCTCGAACTGCGTCGTGAACTCGTAGCGCGGGAAGTACGACCGCGGGATCGGCTTGCCCGGCCCGTTGGCCATGTTCGACCCGATCGGCACCCGGCTCATGACCTCGACGCCGCACCCGACGGCCACGTCGACCACCCCGGCGGCGACCAGGCTGGCGGCGAGGTTGGTCGCCTGCTGGGACGAGCCGCACTGGCTGTCGACGGTGGTGGCGGGGACCGACAGGGGGAGGCCGGCCGTGAGCCAGGCCGTCCTCGTGACGTTGAAGGCCTGCTCGCCCACCTGGCTGACGCAGCCGCCGACGACCTGGCCGACCTCGGCCGGGTCGACCCCCGACCGCTGCACGACGGCCGACAGGACGACGGCGAGGAGGTCCGCCGGGTGCATGGTGGACAGCCCGCCGCCCCGCCGCCCGACGGGCGTCCGGACGGCCTCGACGATCACGACCTCGCGCATGGCGGCGAGGCTAGCGACGGCCCTCCGGCACGAGCCGGTCGGGGCGCACGAGCCAGCCGGTGCTTGCCTACCGAGTAGGTAACGTGCATACTCGGTAGGTGGGTGTCCGCGAGGTGCTGCTGCAACTCCTCGACGAGGGGCCGCGGCACGGCTACCAGCTCAAGCTCGACTTCGAGGCCCGCACCGGCGGGATCTGGCCGCTGAACGTCGGCCAGGTGTACACGACCCTCGACCGCCTGGCCCGGGACGGGCTCGTCCAGGAGGTGGGCGAGCGGGACGGGCCCCAGCGGACGTTCCGGGTCACCGAGGAAGGACGGCGCGAGGTGAAGGACTGGGTCAGGGGCAGCGCGGTCGACGCCGCGCCGGCGCGGGACGACCTCATCATGAAGGTCCTCGTCGCCGTCGGCCGGGGCGGCGACGACGCGCTGGCCGTCATCGACGACCAGCGGGTGGCGCTGCTCGCCGCACTCCAGCGAGGCCGGCGCCAGCAGCGGGCGGGCGGTGCGACCACCGTGGCCGAGCAGCTCGCCCGCGACGCCGTCCTGACCAGGGTCGAGGCCGACGTGGCGTGGCTGGACCGGTGCGAGGAACGGGTGCGGGCGGCGGCGCCGGCGACGCGGCGGCGGCGATGACGGGCGGGCCCCGAGGGACGGGCGCCGACGACGGCGGCCGGGGAGGAGCGGGCCCGCACGGGCCCGCCGAGCGCGAGGAGACGACGTTGCACCAGACGGACGACCGGCCGCCGGCGCTGGAGCTGCGCGAGGTGGTGAAGCGGTACGGGGCGGGGCCGACCGAGGTCCGCGCCCTCACCCAGGTCGACCTCGACGTGGCGGCGGGGGAGTTCCTCGCCGTCATGGGCCCGTCCGGGTCGGGCAAGTCGACGCTCCTGCACCTCGCCGGCGGCCTGGAGCGGCCGACGGCCGGGCGGGTGCTCGTCGACGGCGTCGACCTCGACACCCTCGACGCGGCCGGCCTGGCCCGGCTGCGGCGCCGCCAGGTGGGCTACGTGTTCCAGCGGCTGAACCTCGTGCCGACGTTGACGGCGGTCGAGAACGTGATGCTCCCCCTCGAGCTCGACGGGACGTCGACCCGGGAGGCGCGCCGCCTGGCCGAGGACGCCCTGCGGGCGGTCGCCATCGACGGTCCGCTCGACCGCTACCCGGACGACCTGTCGGGCGGCCAGCAGCAGCGGGTGGCCATCGCCCGCGGCATCGTCGGCGACCGCCGGCTCCTGCTGGCCGACGAGCCGACCGGGTCGCTCGACTCGGTGACCGCCGACGCCGTCGTCGAGCTGCTCGCCGGGCTCGTCGCCGACCGGGGCGCGGCGCTGGTGCTCGTCACCCACGAGGCCCGGTTCGCGTCGTGGGCCGACCGGATCGTCCGCGTCCGCGACGGGCGCCTGACCGAGGAGACCCGGCCGGCCGACATCGGCGACGCCGTCGAGGCGGCGACCAGGTGAGCGGGCTGCGGCTCGCCCTCCGCCTCGCCCGCCGGGACATGGCCAGGCGTCCATGGCGGACGGCGCTGGTGGTGCTCATGGTCCTCGTCCCGACGGCCGCCATGGCCGCCGTCGCCACCCTCGCCAGGACGAGCGAGTGGCCGCCGGCCGACCGGCTCGCCGCCGAGGTCGGCCGGGCCGACCTGACCGCCTACCCGCAGCAGACCGCGACGACCGGTCCGGTGGCGCCGGCCCCGCCGGTGAGCGACGCCGACGAGGCCGCCCTCGTCGCCGCGCTGCCGGCCGGGTCGCGCGTCGTCGTCGAGCACCGGACCGAGGACCGGGTACGCACGTCCGCCCGCCGCTCCTACTTCACGGTGAGCGACGTCGACCTCGGCGACGACCTCGTCGCGCCCCGGTTCGCCCAGATCGACGGCGGGGCCCCCGACGGGCCCGGCGAGGCGGTCGTCTCCCGGGCGGTCGCCGACGACCTCTCCCTCGAGGTCGGCGACGAGATCGAGCCCGAGCGCCTCGGGCGCCCGCTGCGGGTGGTCGGCGTCGTCCAGCCCCGCTCGTGGCCGGACCGGCTCGTGATCACGCCGGCCCCACAGCCGTCCGGGGCCCGCAGCGACGTGGCCTGGGTCGACCTGCCCGGGCACCCGTACGCCGACCTCGACGGGCGGGAGCCGCTCGGCCCGCTCGCCCCCACCGTGACCGGGTGGGCGCTGTCGCCGGTGCTGCCGTCGGAGGACGCGTCGAAGACCGAGGAGGTGTTCTGGACCTACGTCGGCGGCGGCGTGGCCCTGTCGGTCCTCGGGACCGTGATCGCGGCGGCGTTCGCCATCGCCGCCCGGCGCCAGCTCCGCACGCTGGGGCTGCTGTCCGCGGCGGGCGCCGCGCCGGCCACCCTGCGCCGGTTCCTCGTCGCCGAGGGCGCGACCTGCGGCGCCGTCGGGTCGGTGGCCGGCATCCTCGCCGGGGTCGGCGCCGTCCACCTCCTGCCCGGCCGCTGGCTCGACAGCGTGGCCGGCCGCGACGCCGTGGGCATCGTCGTCCGCCCGTCCGACCTCGTCCCGATCGCCGTCATCGGCACGGCCGCGGCGGCCGTCGCCGCCTGGTTCCCGGCCCGGTCGGCGGCCGGCGTGTCCACCCTCCAGGCGCTGGCCGGCCGCCGCCCGCTCGGCACCGTCCCGGCCCGGGTGCCGGTCCTCGGGGCGGCGGTGCTCGGCGGCGGCTGCGCGCTCTTCGCCATGTCCGTCGCCGGCGCCAGGAACGGCGGGTCCACGATGTGGGCGCTGGTCGCCATCGCCGGCGGCCTGGCCTGCCTGTTCGGTGCCGTGGCGGTGTGCCCCTGGGTCGTCGCCGGGCTGGAGCGCCTCGCCGCCCGCTGGTCCGTGCCGGCCCGCGTCGCCGGCCGCAGCCTCGCCCGCAACCGGGTCCGCTCGAGCGCGGTCATGGGCGCCGTGGTCGCCGTCAGCGCCGCGTTCGTCGCCGGCACGACCCTCTACGCCAGCAACGGCGACGCCGCGGAGACCCTCCCGTGGGTGGCGCCGGCCCACGTGCGCGTCGACGCCGTCGACGTCGACCCGGCGCAGGTCGCCGGCGCCGCCAGCGTGCCCGTCCCGCCGGCGATCGTCAGCCGGCTCGAGGAGCTGGTCCCGGGCGCCCGACCCCTCGACGTCCGGGAGGCCGGCGCCGACACGGGCTCGGGCTTCGCCAACGCCTGGGCGGCCCCGCTCCGCCCCGGCAGCCAGCCCGACGAGCTCCTCCTCGTCGGCGTGGCCACCGAGGACCTGCTGTCGCTCTACGACGTGGGCGACGACCTGCGCGCCGCGCTCGACGACGGCGCCGCCGTCGCCGTGTCGGGGGACGGGGCGACGTCGGCGGCCACCGCCGAGGTCAGCGTGCCCGGGAGCGAGCCGACGCTCGTCGAGCGGGTCCGCCTGGCCGGCGTGGTCGAGAGCGACGAGGCGTCCCAGTCCCTCCCCGCCGTGCTCGTGTCGGAGGGGACGGCCCGGTCACTCGGGCTGACGACCCGGCCGTCGCCGGCGCTCACCCTCGCCGGCCCGGCGCCCCTCACCGAGCGCCAGCGCGAGGACGTCCGGCTCCTGGCCCAGGACCTGTCCTGGGAGGCCAACGTCGAGCGCAGCTCCACCATGGTCAACATCCAGGTGGCGGACGAGCCCGACGAGATCGGCCGGGCGACCGTGCGGGCCGGCGCCACGGCCCTGTCGCTCGTGCTCGTGGCCGCCGTGGTCGCCATCGGCCTCGCGCTCGCGGCCAAGGACAGCGAGGACGAGCGGCAGGTGCTCACCGCCGTCGGCGCCCCACCGAGGACGGTGCGCCGGGTGGCCGCCATCCGCGCCGCTATGCTCGTCGCCGGCGCCGGGATCGTCGCCGTGCCGACCGGGCTGCTGCCGGCGGCCGCCATCGTGGAGGCGGCGGCGACGGGGCCGGCCGACCACGGCCTCCAGCTCGACCCGGTCGCCATCGCCTGGGTGGTGCTCGTGGCGCCGGTGGCCGTCGCCCTCGCCGTGCTGGCCGGCGCCGCCGTGCGGGACCGGGCCCGCCCGCCGCGCCCGGCGGTGTTCGCGTTCGTCGACTGAGGCCGGCCGGTCAGGCGGCGGGCGCCTGGCCGTCGCGCTCGGCGGCGGCCCGGCCGGCGGCCTCGCGGAGCGCCTCGCGGGCGCGGCGCACGCCTTCCAGGCCGAGCTCGCGGGTGTGCTCGTCGAGGCGCCAGTCCGCCCTGGGGCTGTCGAGGAGGACCAGCTGACGTTCCATGCCGACAGTGTGCCCAGGGGGTGTGACAGGAACGCCGGGGCTAGCCCCCCGGGGCCGTCCCGGCCAGCACCGCGAGGCGCCGGTACAGGAGGCCGGCCCGCTCCAGCGCGGCCGCGTGGCGGGGGTCGGCGAGCTGCTCCCTGGCCCTCGCCGCCCGCTCCCGCCGGGCCCGCCGGCCCTCCTCGTCGGGGGAGTAGATGGCCCGCGCGTTCGCCTCGGTCTGCTCGAACTCCGGGAACGCCGTGCCGAACCGGGCGTTGACCCGGCGGGTCACGGCGCCGAAGTCGCCGGTGACGTCGGCGAAGTCGGCGACGACCATGGCGTCGATGGCCGGGAGCAGGCGCTCGTGGAAGGCGACCCAGGTCCGCAGCCCCTGGCCGACGGTCAGGTACGGCCACCGGCTGACGAGCGAGGCGGCCGTCGCGCCCGGCTCCCGCACCAGCAGGAGGACGGGGATGCTGCGGCGGACGCCGTCGAGGATCTGGCCCGGGTTGTGGAGGTGGTGGGCGACGGCGGGCTCGGGCACGCCCCCGGCCCGGCAGGCGAAGCGCAGGGCGGCGATCGAGTAGCTGTTCCCCGAGCTCGGGAACCCGTCCATGACCAGCTCGGTCGCCGCCGTCACCCGCACGTGGGGCCGGCGGACGGTCCGCCAGTTCACGGCCTCCACGGCGTGCCACAGCACCGGGGTGCGGCCGCACCGCATGCGCACGTCGAACTTGGCCCGGCGCAGCGCGTCGGCCGCCCCTCCCTTCACCCGGGCGAGCCTACGGGCGGCCGCCGGCGGCCACGAGCCGCCGCCCGACCCCGGCCACCGCGGCCGTCAGCCGCTGGACGTCCGCCGGCAGCGCCCGCCGCCAGGCCTCGTCGAGGTGGATGCCGCGGTCGTCGTGGCGCATCGGGTTGCCGCCCATGGCGTGGAACCGCCGCTGGCGGAACCGCTCGACCACCGTGTCGTCGGGCTCGCACCCGATGGCCGCCCACACGTCCCGCAGGGTGCCGACGGGGTCGCCGGCCAGCCGCTCGTAGGGGACGGCCAGGTAGCGGGCGCCGGGCGAGGCGGCCGCCGCCCGCCGGACCAGCTCGTTCTGGACGGCCCAGGCGCCGGCCTTGCGCACGGCCAGGGCCCGCAGGGCGGCGCCCTCGGCGCCGTCGTTCTTGCGCTCGCTGTTGACGAACCCCCTGGGGTCGCGCACGACGTGGAGGACGGTGACGTCGAACCGGCCGGACCGGAGCAGCCACAGCAGGCGGTACGGGTCCTTGGACGAGTCGACCAGCCAGCCGGGGCGGTCCCCGGTCCACTCCTCGGCCAGGTCGGCGAAGGCCAGGAACACCCTCGCGCTGTTCTCCGCGTAGACGGCCGCCTCGCCCGGCGGCCGGGCCCCGGCCCGGAACTGGGGGAGGAGCGGCAGCCGGAGGGTCCGGCCGCCGAGGTAGGACTCCCTGAAGGCGTCGAGGCGGGGCGCCGGGGCGAGCAGCGGGTCCTCCCGGCGCCGGAGCTCGGTCCAGAACGGGCAGTCGGGCACCGGCAGGCCGCAGGCGCAGGGCAGGCGGTGCTCGCCCCGCAGCTCGTGGGGCCACAGGTGCAGCTCGCCGGTGGTGGCGATGCGCGGGTGGGCGTCGAGCAGCAGCTCGAGCAGGGTCGACCCGCTCCGGCCGATGCTGGCGACGTAGACGAGGCGCACCCGCTCGCCGCCGTCCGGCTCCTGGCCGGGCGCGGCGCCGGCCACCCGCTCGTACAGGCGCCGGTGGTCCTCGGCCACCGCCGGCCAGGTGAAGCCGGCCGCCCGGTCGAGGCCGGCCGCCTCGTAGCGCCGCCGCCGCTCGCCGTCGGCCAGCAGCGCGGCCACCTCCCGGCCGAAGGCGGCGTCGTCGGCCAGCACGCCGGTGCGGCCCTCGTCGAGCACCCACCGGGCGCCGGCGTTGGGCGACGACACGACGGCCGTGCCGCTCGCCATGGCCTCGACGTAGGGGATGCCGAACCCCTCGTAGGTGCTCGGGTAGGCGAACACCCAGGCCCGCCGGTAGCGCTCGGCCAGCTCGTCGTCGCCCGGGAAGGTGACGGCCTCGACGGCCGGGTGCGGGTCGCAGCGGTCGGCGACCACCTCCAGGCGGGCGCCCGGGCAGACGGGCAGGACCTCGTCCACGAAGGCCCGCCAGGCGACCTCGCCCCGCTTGCGGCCGCCCCACGTGCCGACGAACAGCACGGTCGGCGCCGCCGCCTTGGGCCCCGGCCGGAAGCGGTCGACGTCCACGCCGTAGCCGACCACGTCGTCGAGCCCCATCAGCGCCGCCGTGTCCGGCCCCAGGGCGACGGGGAGGCTGGCCAGCCGGGCCGCCAGCCGCTCGAGCGGCCACACCGCCCGGTACATGGCCCGCACCCTCGTCGACGCCGCGTGCTCGGCCTCCCGCCTGGCCGTCCCGTTGAAGGTCCGCACCGTCGGGACCGGGCGGCGGAGGAGGAACCAGTCGTCGCCGTGGAGGTGGAGGACGTCCGCGTCGCCCCAGTCGACGCCGTTCAGGAGCGCCGGCAGCAGGAGCAGGCGGGCGGGGAGCGAGCGGGCCAGCCACGGCGCCCGGGGGAACAGCCGGTGGTGGCGGTAGCGGGCGTCGGCCGGGGCGGGGGTGAGCGAGTGGACGGTCACCTCGTCGCCCGGCCGGTCGGCCAGGTGGTTGGCCAGGCGGTGGACCGCCACCTCGACGCCCCCCGGCTTGCGCCCGGGCTCGGGGAGCGTGGTGTGGAACAGGGCGATCCTCATCGGCCGGACGACCCTACACGGCGGTCCGGACGGTCGACCCTCGACGTCGACCTCGACCTCTGGTCGAGCGTTTTGGGCGGGGGGTGACTTGCGGTCGAGGCTCCGGGCGGCAAGAGTGGCGGGCCGTCCGTCCCCTCGGGCGAAGGGGACGCTGCGGGAGGGCGCCCCGTCGGTGTGCGACGACTGAGGAGAGATGACGGCTCGGCGATTCCTTCTGGCGACGACGGTGCTGCTCGCGGTGCTCGTCGCCGTCGCGACGCCGTCGATGGCCGCCGAGGCCGCTGCGCCCGCCGCTGACGCCTGCCCGCCGCCGGGCGCGACCGACGGCGCCCCTGCGCCCGACCCCGAGGCCCCCGTCCGCTGCTGCCCGCCGGGCACGGTCGAGACGCCCGGCGCCGCCGTCGACCCGGCGACCGGCGAGGCCCCGCCCCTCTGCTGCGCGCCGGCGCCGGCCCCGCCGCCCGACGGTGCCGACCAGCCCGCCCCCGTCCCGCCCGCCTGCTGCACCCTGACGATCCCGCCCGACGGCGACGCAGCGCCGGACCCCGCCGCCGAGGCGCCGGCCGACCAGCCGCCGCCGTGCTGCGCGGTGCCCACCCCGGCGCCGACCACCGAGGGCGAGGAGGCCGACGGCCACCGGCCGGTCCCGCCCGGCTGCTGCGTCCCCGTGCCCGTCCCCGACGACGCGGACGGCACCGTCGACGGCCGCACCCTCCCCGTGTGCCCGGCGCCCGAGCCCGAGCCCGCCCCCGAGCCCGAG
>DASWMK010000234.1 GCA_036399815.1 Acidimicrobiales bacterium | reverse complement strand
GGTGGCCTTCTGCGCCCGAGCCCTAAACGCCCTGGCCGACCACGGCGTCCACGTCGAGGCGCTGATGACCGACAACGCCTGGAACTACACCCACAGCCGGGCCCTCGCCGAGCTCCTCACCGCCGCCGGCATCGACCACCTATTGATCAAACCGCATTGCCCCTGGCAGAACGGCAAGGTCGAACGCTTCAACCGAACCCTGCAGACCGAATGGGCCTACCGGCAGGTCTTCACGACCAACAGCCACCGCGCCGCCGCGCTCGCACCATGGCTCGAGACGTACAACACTCGACGCCGCCACAGCGCCATCGGAGGCAAACCACCGATCAGCCGACTGTCACCAACCTGACGGCCGAGTACAGCTAGACGGCCTGGCGGAGGTCGCGCTTCAGGTCGTTGATCTCGTCCCGCAGGCGGGCGGCGTACTCGAAGCGGAGGTCGGCGGCGGCCTCGTGCATCTCCTCCTCCAGGGTGCGGATCAGGCGGGTGAGCTCCGTGGCGCCCAGGTTGGCCAGGTCGGAGCGGTCGCGGCGGCGGTCGCGGCTGCGGGAGCGGCGGTCGGCGCCCGGCACCGGGGCGCCCTCGGCCGGCCGCAGGTGGGCGAGGATGTCGGTGACCGCCTTGCGGATCGTCTGCGGGTCGATCCCGTGCTCCCGGTTGTGGACCTGCTGGAGGTGGCGGCGGCGGTTGGTCTCCGAGATGGCCCGCTGCATCGAGTCGGTGACCTGGTCGGCGTACATGACCACCTGGCCGTCGACGTTCCTCGCCGCCCGGCCGATCATCTGGATCAGCGACGTCTCCGAGCGGAGGAAGCCCTCCTTGTCGGCGTCGAGGATGGCGACGAGGGACACCTCGGGCAGGTCGAGCCCCTCCCGGAGCAGGTTGATGCCGACCAGCACGTCGAACTCGCCGAGCCGCAGGTCGCGGATGATCTCGATGCGCTGGATGGTGTCGACCTCGCTGTGGAGGTAGCGGACCCGCACCCCCATCTCCAGCAGGTAGTCGGTGAGGTCCTCGGCCATCTTCTTGGTCAGGGTGGTGACCAGCACCCGTGCGCCGGCCGCCACCCGCTGGTTGATCGACTCGATGAGGTCGTCGATCTGGCCCTTGGTGGGCTTCACGATGACCTCGGGGTCGACGAGGCCGGTGGGCCGGACGATCTGCTCGACCACCTGGCTGGAGTGCTCCATCTCCCACGGCCCCGGCGTGGCCGACAGGAACACGCACTGGTGCAGCCGCTCCAGGAACTCCTCGAACCGCAGGGGCCGGTTGTCGGCGGCGGACGGCAGCCGGAACCCGTGCTCGATGAGCGTCTGCTTGCGGCTGCGGTCGCCCTCGTACTGGCCGTGCAGCTGGGGGACGGTGACGTGCGACTCGTCGACGACGAGCAGGAAGTCCTTCGGGAAGTAGTCGATCAAGGTGAACGGCGGCTCGCCGGCCGACCGGCCGTCGATCGGCGCGCTGTAGTTCTCGATGCCCGAGCAGAACCCGACCTCGGCCATCATCTCGAGGTCGTACTGGGTGCGCATGCGCAGCCGCTGGGCCTCGAGCAGCTTGCCGTGCGCCTCGAACCAGGCGAGGCGCTCCTGGAGCTCGGCCTCGATGCGCTGGATCGCCCGCTTCATGCGCTCCTCGCCGGCGACGTAGTGGGTCGCCGGGAACACCACCAGCTCGTCCAGGGTCTCCACCCGCTCGCCGGTGAGCGGGTCGATGACGGTGATCTGCTCGACCTCGTCGCCGAAGAGCTCGATGCGCACGAGCGTCTCCTCGTACGCCGGGTGGACCTCGATGGTGTCGCCCCTGACCCGGAAGCGGCCGCGGGTGACGCTCACGTCGTTGCGCTCGTACTGCATGTCGACCAGCTGGCGGAGGATGCGGCGCTGGTCGTGCTCCTCGCCGGGGCGGACGACGAGGAGCTGCTGGCTGTACTCCTCGGGCGAGCCGAGGCCGTAGATGCAGCTGACGGACGCGACGACGATGACGTCCTGCCGGGTGAGCAGCGCCGAGGTGGCCGAGTGGCGCAGCCGGTCGATCTCGTCGTTGATCGACGAGTCCTTCTCGATGTAGGTGTCGCTCGAGGGGATGTAGGCCTCGGGCTGGTAGTAGTCGTAGTAGGAGACGAAGTACTCGACCCGGTTGTGGGGGAAGAACTCCCGGAACTCGTTGGCCAGCTGGGCGGCGAGGGACTTGTTCGGGGCGATGACCAGGGTGGGCTTCTGGACCTGCTCGATGGTCCAGGCGATGGTGGCGCTCTTCCCGCTCCCGGTGATGCCGAGCAGGGTCTGGAACCGGTCGCCCCGGCGGATGCCGTCGGCGAGGGCCTCGATGGCCTTCGGCTGGTCGCCGGCGGGGGCGAACTCGGACACGACCTCGAACTTCGGCACGGCGGCGATCGTACCGAGGGGGTGTGACAGCAACGCCGCCGGGCCGGGCTGGCGCCGACGAGGCGCGCTCGGCTCGGGTCCGGGGCGGCGACGGCGGGGGACGCCGCGCGGCGACGGCGGGCGACGGCGGGGCACCGGTCGGCTCGGCCGGCGGGCTGGACCCGGGCGCCGACCGGCCGACAGGAAGGGGGTGA
Source organism: Acidimicrobiales bacterium (assembly GCA_036399815.1). NCBI lineage: Bacteria > Bacillati > Actinomycetota > Acidimicrobiia > Acidimicrobiales > Acidimicrobiales bacterium. Next base: position 6,307 of record DASWMK010000234.1, on the reverse strand, counting down.
CGGCCACCGCCACCCGACCAGCGGCGCCCCCGTCCTCGCCGGCCTCCCGGCCCGCCGTCGCCCAGGCGCGGCCCGGTTCCCGGCGGCGGCGGCCGGCCCACCGGCGGGGGCGGTGGCCCTCCCCTCGCCCGATGTCGACCGAGGCCCTGTTCGTCGGCGCGCTCGTGCTGTTCGCCGTCCGCCTCGGCGCCCGGCCGATCGCCGACAACTCGGCCCTGCTCCACCTGCGCACCGGCGTCGACCTCCTGGGCGGCCTCGGCCTGCCGTCGACCGACCCCTACTCGTGGACGGCGGCCGGCCACCCGTGGGTCGTGCAGAGCTGGCTGGCCGAGGCCGTCGCCGGGCTGGCCCACCAGGCCGGCGGCTGGGCCCTCGTGGTCGTGCTGCACGCCGCGCTCTACGGCGCCACCGCCCTCGTCGTCGCCCGGCTGGCCAGGACGGGCGACGCCGTCCGCACGCTGGCCGCGGCCGGGCTGGCCCTCGGGATCGGCATCGGCTTCTGGACGCCGCGCCCGTTCGTCTACGGCCTCCTCGCCCTCGCCCTGCTCGTCACGGCGGCCGAGCGGGAGCGCCGGCCGTGGTGGCTGGTGCCGCTCGCCTGGGTCTGGGTCAACGTCCACGGGTCGTTCGTGCTCGGCGCCGGCTGGCTCGTCCTCAGGGCCGCCGGCGAGGCCCTCGACGGCGACCGAGCGGCCGCCGGCCGCCGCCTCCGCCAGCTCGGGGCGTTCGCCGCCGGCCTGGCCGTCGCCGCCGTGAACCCGGTCGGGCCCCGGCTCCTCGCCTTCCCGCTGACCGCGATCGAGCGCCGGGACGTGCTGTCGACCCTCATCGAGTGGCGGTCGCCCGACTTCTCCCGCCCCGACGCCCTGTTCGCCCTCGTCTTCCTGGCCGGCGCCGTCGTCGTGCTCCTGCGGGCCCGGCTGCGCTGGGCCGACACCCTGCCCGTCGCCGCCTTCGTGGCCGCAGGCCTGCTGGCCCAGCGGAACCTGCCGGTGGCCGGGGTGGTCGCCGCCCCGGCGCTCGGCCGGGCCCTGCTGGCCGGCGGGTCCGCCGCCCGGCCGGAGCGGACGAGGGCGGGCGGGCTCGTGGCCGTGGCCATGGCGCTCGTGGCCGCCGGGCTCGTGGCCTCCGCCTGGCGGGGCCCCCACCTCGACCTGGCCCGCTACCCGGTGGCGGCCGCCCAGTGGATGGACGGCGAGGGGCTCCTCGGCCCCGCCCACCGGATGGCCCACGACGTGGGCACCGGCAACTACCTCGCCTTCCGGTACGGGCGGGAGGCGCGGGTGTTCGTGGACGACCGCCTCGACCTGTACCCCGAGGCCGTGTCCCACGACGTGGACGCCCTCCTCGCCGGCACGCCGGCCGCCCTCGACGTGCTCGAGCGCCGGCAGGTGGACGTGGTGCTGTGGCGGGCCGGCGACGACCTGCCCGCCCTGCTCGACCTGGCCGGCGGGTGGCGGACGGCCTACGACGACGGCGACTGGGTGGTCCTCACCCGGTCGCCCGCGAGCTCCCGGGGGCGTTGACGGCCAGCGAGCGGGCCCAGGCCCACACCTCGTCGACCCGGCGGCGGAGGTCGTCGACGGTCCCCGAGTTGTCGACCACGCGGTCGGCCCTGGCCAGCCGTTCCTCCCGCGACGCCTGCCTGGCCATGCGGGCCCTGGCGTCGGCCTCGGTCATCCCCCGCTGGGCCACCAGCCGGGCGACGGCGACGTCGGGGTCGACGTCGACCACCACCACGCCGGCCAGGTCGCCCCGGCCGGACTCGACCAGCAGCGGCACGTCGAGGACGACGACGTGGTCGGTCGGCGCCTCCTCGGCCAGGCGGCGGGCGATCTCCTCGCCGACCGCCGGGTGGACGATGGCGTTGAGGTCGGCCAGCGCGGCCGGGTCGGCGAACGCGATCGCCGCCACCGCGGCCCGGTCGAGCGTGCCGTCGGGGGCGACGATGCCGGGACCGAAGCGCTCGACCATCGCCCGGAACACGGGCGTGCCGGGGCGCTGGAGGTCCCGCACGATGGCGTCGGCGTCGACCACCACGGCGCCCCGCTCGGCCAGCATGGCCGACACCGTCGACTTCCCGCTGCCGATGCCCCCGGTCAGCCCGATGACCACCACCGCGCCGGACGGTACCCGGTGACCGCCGACCGCCTGGCCCCGTTCCGGTCGCCGATCCTCGCCATCCGGGCGGCGACCGTGGCCGTCGGGTTCGCGCTCGCCAGCCTCGACCTGTCGACCTCGCGCCCGATCCTCACGGCCTGGTGCCTCGTCGTCACCGGCTACGCCGTGTTCCGGGCCGTCCGCCCGCTCGCCTACGCCGACGACACGGCGAGCCTCGTGCGGGTGGTGGCCGAGGTCGCCATCCACGTGCTCGCCGTCGTCGGGACGGGCTACTGGGCGTCGCCGTTCGTGTTCTCCCTGGTCACCGCCATCATCGTGGCCGGCTTCGCCAGGGGCTTCGCCTTCTCGCTGCGCATCGGCGCCGCCTCGGCGGCCGCCGTCACCCTGCCCATGCTGGCCGACGCCGAGGACCTGGCCGCCGACGGGCGCCTGTCGGCGCAGTGGACCCTGCTGCTCCTGCTCGTCGCCCTCGTGGCCGGCTACGCCCGCCGCATCACCGGCGACGCCGACCGCCGCCACACGCTCGCCCTCGACCGCCTCGGCCGCCTGGCCGACGCCAACGCCCTCCTCTACTCGCTGCACCGGGTGGCCCAGACCCTGCCGGCGTCGCTCGACCTCGACGAGGTCGTCGACTCGACCATGGCCCGCCTGCGCGACCTGCTGGCCTTCGACGCCGCCGCCGTCCTCGTCCACGACGAGACCGACGGCACCTGGATCGTCGCCCGGCGGGAGGGCACCCGCCTCCCCGGCCGGCTGGCGACCGGCGAGCTGGCCCCGCAGCTGCGCCGGGCCGCGGAGGGGGGCCGCACCGTCGTCGTCCCGAACCTGCTCGACGGCGGCGGGCCGGGGCTCGCCCCGTCGGCCGGGAGCGGCGTCTACGCCGTGCTGCCGGCCAGGGGCTCGGTCATCGGGCTCGTGTCGGTCGAGTGGAAGGACGCCGGCCGGCCGAGGGACCGGGACGTGGAGCTGCTGGAGGGCCTGGCCGAGCCGGCCGCGCTGGCCATCGACAACGCCAGGTGGTTCTCCCGCCTGCGCACGGTCAGCGCCGACGAGGAGCGGCTCCGCATCGCGCGGGACCTGCACGACCGCATCGGCCAGTCCCTCGCCTACCTGGCCTTCGAGCTCGACCGGATCGTGAAGCACGCCGGGTCGGGCCGGGACGTCGGCCCCGCGCTCGAGGGCCTCCGCGCCGACGTGCGGGGCGTGATCCGCGAGGTGCGGGACACGCTCTACGACCTGCGCACGGAGGTGAGCGAGGAGTCCGACGTCCCGACCACGCTGGCCGCCTTCCTCGAGCGGGTGCGGGAGCGCAGCGGCGTCGAGGTCACGCTGGAGACCAGGGCCACCGGGCGCCTGCCCCTCCCCCAGGAGCGGGAGCTGTGGCGCATCGCCCAGGAGGCCATCGTCAACGTCGAGCGCCACGCCAGGGCCTCCGAGCTCCACGTGCGCTGGCGCACCGACGGGCGGGTGGCCGAGCTGGAGGTGGCCGACGACGGGGTCGGGTTCCCGAGGGGCAGGGCCGGGCGGCTCGACTCCTACGGGATCCTCGGCATGCGGGAACGGGCGTCGAGCATCGGCGCCACCCTCGAGATCGCCTCGGCGGAGGGCCGGGGCACCACCGTGCGGTGCCGGCTCGGCACCGCCGACGTCCTCACCAAGGAGGCGGTGTGACCACCATGCTGGGCGCGAGCGTGGAGCGGCCCGTGCGGTTGCTGCTCGCCGACGACCACCGGATGCTGCGCGAGGGCCTGCGCCGGTCGATGACCGAGGAGGGCTTCGACGTCGTCGGCGAGGCGGCCGACGGCGAGGAGGCCGTACGCCTGGCCGCCGCCCTCCAGCCCGACGTCGTCCTCATGGACGTGACCATGCCCGAGCTCGACGGGGTCGAGGCGACGAGGCGCATCCGCTCCTCGGGCGACCTGGCCGCCGTGCAGGTCGTCATGCTCACCATGCACGCCGACGAGTCGGTCCTGGCCGACGCCGTGCGGGCCGGGGCGGCCGGCTACCTGGTGAAGGACTGCTCCACCGAGGAGGTGGCGGAGGCGGTCCGCCAGGCGGCCTCGGGCGAGGCCATGCTGTCGCCCCAGCTCGCCGCCTCGATGCTCGACGAGGTGCGCCGGCTCGACGCCGCCGCCGCGGACGGTGAGCAGGTGGTGAGCCGCCGGGAGGTCGAGGTCCTCCAGCTGATCGCCGACGGCTGCTCCACCCCCGAGGTGGCGGCCCGGCTGTACATCAGCCAGAAGACCGTGAAGAACCACCTGGCCTCCATCTACGCCAAGCTCGACGCCAGGGACCGCACCCAGGCCGTCCTCCAGGCCGTCCGCATGGGGATCATCCGCCTGTCCTGACGCAACGGTCAGGGAAATGGTCCGGACGGCCTATCCAGCACCCACGCAGGGTGGCCGATTGATCTCTCGACAGGAAGGCAGCGCCGGAGCACCCCGGGGTTGTCGGAACCATCAAGGAGACAACGAAATGCTCACCTCGTGGGACTTCTTCGCCACCTGGGTCCGGGCCCGCTTCGGGGACGACGACCGTGGCGCCTCGCTCGTGGAGTACGCCCTGCTCGTCGCGCTGATCGCGGTGGTCTGCATCGTGGCCGTCCGCTTCCTCGGCACCAGCGCTTCCGAGAAGTTCGACACCGTCGGCTCCGACATCGCGGGCTGACGCACCGTTCCCGCCACCAGGCGGGCGACGATCTTCGCACTCTCTCGTGGGGCGGGCCTTCAGGGGCCCGCCCCACGTGCGTCCGGGGCCAGGAAAGGGGACGGGATGGAACCACGGAGGTGCTCGGGCGACGCCGGGGGCGGCCTCGTCGAGTACGCCCTGCTGCTCGCCCTGATCGCGGCCATCTGCCTGGCCGCGGTCGCCTACTTCGGGCGCGCCACGGCCGCGAGCATCGACTCGTCGTGCGAGCAGCTCGCCGAGGTGCCCTGCGGCTGACGCCGACCGATCAGTCGGCGGCCCGCCGGCCGTCCTACCGGGCATGACGACGGGAGCGCTGTCCGGCGCAGGGTTGGAGCGGCTCGACGCGGTGATGGCCGGCCACGCCGAGCGGGGCGACGTCCCCGGCCTGGTGTGGCTCGTCGCCAGGCGGGGCGAGGTGCACGCCGGCAGCGCCGGCGACGTGGTGGGCCGCGACGCTGTCTTCCGGGTGTCGTCGATGACCAAGCCGGTCACGGCCGTCGCCGCCATGGTGCTCCTCGAGGAGTGCCGGCTGCGCCTGGACGACCCGGTGGACGCCTGGCTCCCCGAGCTGGCCGACCGCCGGGTGCTGGCCCGCCCGGACGGCCCGCTCGACCACACCGTGCCGGCCAGGCGACCGATCACCGTGCGGGACGTGCTCACGTTCCGCCTCGGCCTGGGGATGGACTTCGCGGCCGCCGGGCCCCAGCCGGTGCTGGAGGCGATGGCCGCGCTCGAGCTCGGCGCCGGCCCGCCCGCCCCCGCCGAGCCGCCGGAGCCGGACGAGTGGCTGCGGCGGCTGGGCACGCTCCCGCTGGCCGCCCAGCCGGGCGAGCGCTGGCTGTACGACACGGGCAGCGCCGTCCTCGGCGTGCTGGTGGCCAGGGCGAGCGGGCAGCCGTTCGACGGGTTCCTGCGCGAGCGGGTGCTCGGTCCGCTCGGCATGCGGGACACCGGGTTCTCCGTCCCGGACGGCGAGCGGCACCGGTTCGGGCCGTGCTGGACGGCCGACCCGGCGACCGGCGAGCGCACCGTGTACGACCCGGTCGACGGCCAGTGGAGCCGGCCGCCGGCGTTCCCGGCCGGCAACGCCGGGCTGGTGTCGACCGTCGACGACTACCTCGCGTTCGCGTCGATGCTGCTGGCCGGCGGGCGCCACGCCGGCGGCCGGCTCCTGGCCCGCCCCACCGTCGCCGCCATGACCACCGACCACGTGGGCGGGGCGGGGCCGAGCCCCGACGGCAGCGTCGGCTGGGGCTTCGGCGTCGGCGTGCAGCTCCGGCGGACGGGGCCGGCCCGCTCGGTGGGCAGCTACGGCTGGGACGGCGGCCTCGGCTCGTCGTGGGCCAACGACCCGGCCGAGGGCCTGGTCGGCATCCTCATGACCGACCGCACGTGGTCGTCGCCGTCGCCCCCGGCGGTGTGCCGGGACTTCTGGGCGGCCGCCTACGCGGCGATCGACGACTGAGGGACGGCGACGACCCAGGCGCCGTCGTCCCAC
>DASWMK010000233.1 GCA_036399815.1 Acidimicrobiales bacterium | reverse complement strand
CTTGCGCTTGACCCTCTCACCGTTTTGGTTGGTCCTAACGGTGCCGGCAAGAGCACCGTACTGCGTGCGCTGTCCTTTGTGCTCGGCGACCGTTGGCCGTCGATCTCTCAGCTCGACATCCCTGGCGACTTTCGGAACCTTGATACCTCAGTTGCGATACAGCTGAGGTGTTACTTCCATCCGGCTCTAACCCACGAGGATGCTCTAGGCAAGCGCCACGAGGTTGCATCGCTGCGGTTTGTATGTCAGCCATACAAGCGCAAGACGGGCGACAAACTGCCCGGTGATCTGCGCGACATGTTCGAACCCTTGGACGCCGGCGGCGAGCAGCTGATGGTCTGCACTCGCCGCCCGGCGAAGGGGCAGCAACCGGTGTTTCAGCCGCTAACAAGCGTTGGCTCGGGTTTACGCGATCAGGCTCGGGTTCTGTCGATTACGGAGAACCGGACGATATTCGGGCAGCTTCCGGGTCGCCGCGGGTCAGTGCTGCACGATCTGCTCGAGGAGGCGCGCCGAAGTTTCTTGCGTGACGGAGTGGGAGAACGCACAGCGTTCACGCAGCGGTACGGCCAGGCCGTTGACGCGTTGCGCACTGACGAGCTGCGGTCCGTAGAGGACACCATCGAGGAGACAGCACGGCGGATGCTCGGCTTCATGGGCGGGAAGGCAGCGCAGGCGTTCTCCGTCAGATTTGGTTTCACAGACCCCGGTAGTCCGCACTCTTCGCTGCGGCTGCTATGCAACCAGGACGGGGTTCTCCTGCCCGCTGACGCGCTCGGGTCGGGTGAGCAGAGCGCCATCGTGGTTGGGATGTTCGAGGCGTTTCGGCAGAAGGGCACCGGCCTCAACACGGTTCTCATCGAGGAGCCCGAGATGTACCTCCACCCGCAGGCTCAGCGTTACCTGAAGCGACTGCTCGTCGATCTCGTTGACGCCGAACAGGCGCAAATCATAACGACGACGCATTCTCCGGTCTTCGCCGACATGACGCGCTTCAGGTCACTGCGCCTCCTGCGTAACGGGGCAGGCGGAGCAACGATCGGAACCCGGGTGAAGGACCCCGACGACCTCAGCTTTCTGGACAACGAACTAGCGAGGGCGAAGCTCACCCAGTATTTCAACGCGGAGAGTGCGGAAGTGCTCTTTTCAAGAGGAGCGTTGCTCGTCGAGGGGCACGGAGACCGCCTCGCAGCACTTGAGGTGGCGAAAAGAATGGGCCTCGACGTTGATGGAGAAGGACTGTCGGTCGTCGACTGCGGAGGCAAGAACGCGCTTCCCTTTTATGCCCGAGTCTGCCGAAGCCTCGCCATCCCTTTCGTGGTGCTACACGACAGCGACGTCTACGACGGTGACGACTTGGCTCAATGGCAGCGTGACGAGAACACCCGAGCGCTCGATGCCAACGAGCGAATCCGTGCTGCTGCGGGGCCGGATGCCGCCATCTACGCAATATCTCCATCACTTGAGACGAAACTTGGCGTCGGCCGGTCCGCCGCCAACAAGCCGATGCACGTGCTGAAGGCAGTGAAAGATCGAGAGCTCGAGGCCCTGCCCGCTTCGCTCGTGGACGCCGTGAGGGAGATGGCGCGGCTCGCGAGCTCCCCGGCGCCGGAACGCGAGCCATGACTTGCCATCACGGCCCTCGGTAAATCAGTTCTCGGTAATCGCCATGGCGAGACCTGCGAGTCGTCGCTCTACTCCGTCTAGCCTTTTGAAGCGCGGCCCTTTAGAGGCCGTCACCTACAAGGCGCAGTAGAGGCAACTATGGCTGACCCAGCGAGCAGGGTGACTACGTCGCCCTGTCCGGCGTGAAATCTGGTGGACCACGGCCCAACCGGACGAGATCCGCCTGACGAGCGACGACACCGACCTGAAGCACCCGAACACCGGACCGGGCACGCGGGTCGTCTTCTCGACGAACGTCCGCAGCGCCCTCGACCTTCAACCGCTGCCGCGACGTGCTGATGGAGCACGGCACGTCGGCGGCGCCCGCACAGGCGGCAGTCGAGGGCAACGGGCGGCTCGACAAGCGTCCGAGTCGCAAGCGAGGGCAATCGTCGGCGGCATGGTCCGCCGTTCCTGTCGCACCTTCTTCGTACACTGTAAGTGAGGCGGGCGATATCCGCCGAAGGTGCCGAGCGACACGCCCGCCCACGCTCGGCAGAACGGAGGCCTATTGAGCCAACCCCTCCCCGTGGTCCCGGAGGCCCGGCCCTAGAGGTCGATGACCGGCACGCTCGTCGTGCTGGTCGTAACACTCGTCCTGCACCTTGTCGTGAAGCTCCTCGCCTTGGTCGCAACCTTCGTCCTGGCTAAGTGCAGCGGGCAGCACGTCAAGTCGATGAGTTGGACTCCCGTCCACGGTTACACCGCCGAGTTCTTCCCCCCAGAGGGAGAACCTCAGAGCGGAAACAACTGAAACAATGCCCAGGCGGCCGCCCAAGGACGAAGCTCCGCGTGAACAGGCGGCCGTCTGGCGCGTGCGGTGAGGATGTCGCCTCGGGTCGGGAGGGTGAGCGTCTCGGTGCCCGTCATGGCAGCTCCGAGGGCGTCGAGCGGCGGCGGGAGGTTCACGTCCGTTCCCGTTAGGTCTACACACCCACCGAGAAGCAGCATCGTGAGCGTGCGCGGTGGCTGAGCGTGTCGGGGATTTGACTCGTCGACCGCAGGGCCGTGTCCGGGAAGGGCGAATCGGCCAGGCAGAGAACGGCCTCGAGGCTCCCTCCTGAGACAGGCTGTCTCAGCCGGACCGCCTGGCCAGCGCCTGGAACGAGGGCCAGGAAACCTTGGCCAGAGTGCAGATACCGTCCCCCCGATAGTCCACTAATAGCGCTCGTCAGAGCCTCGCTCCGATCAGCGCTGGCTCCCGCGGGACGTTCTACCGGGCAAATTAGATTGGGTCGCGGAAGGCGAGTTCATCCTGCTTCGTCCGCGCTCCTCCGCCGCTCGATCAAGTCGACGACGTACTGCTCCGGCTCCATTGCACACGTGTCTTCGAGAGCGACTCGGTAGGCGTCGAAGATCGCCCGTGCCCGGTTCTGGTCGCCCAGCGCTTGCCAGGCGGTCACCTCGTCGGCGATGAGGCTTGGGTTCAGCGGGGACGCCTTCCTGCCTCGCTCAGCTGCCCTTCGGGCGCCGTCGGGATCGCCGCTGGCGAGGCATAGCTCCGCCAGGCGGTGAGCGGCGTCGACGACGAGGTCCTCCCACTCGGTGTGGAGCATCTCGGTGTCGAGCCACCGGCACCACGGGCGGAGGTGTCCGTCGACGACGGCTGGCGGACCGGTGACGAGGTCAAGCGCCGCGTCGAGGACGTCGATCGCCATGAGCGGCGGCTGGTGCTCTGCGTACGCCATCCTTCGGCGGAGCAGCTCGACATCGGTGACGACGCGGCGGCCGGCTCGGTACCGGCCGTTGGGGAGCGCCTCGATCGCGTCGGGGTGGAGCTTCTTGTGGCGGATCCGGCTGATCTCGTCGCTCAACCGCTTGCGGGCGTTGACCGGCTGGTTCTCGCCCCAGATTGCCTCGAGCAGCTGGTCAGCGGTGACAGGACCGTGTGTCGCTAGGTACCCGACGATGGCGACCTGGATCGGGCGGAGCGGCTCTCGACCCCCGAGCACCGTGACGGGGCCGAGGAGCTGAACGAGCGCCTGGTACGGGGGATCCTCGTACCGGTCGCTCCCTTGGACGTCGCGCCGCTCCGGCTCCGAATCCGACTGGCCGCCCTCGACCGGGTCGGCGTCCGCCCATGCGAGCAGGCTCGCGACCGCATCGCTTGCGCTGGCGTCGACCACCTGGGCCGTGGCGGCGAGCCCGAACTCGGGGAGGTACAGCTTGCCGTCCTGGACCTCGATGACGGTGGCGCCCGCAGGAGCGACGCCGACGGCGACCACGGCGAGACCCTGGCCGCGGGAGCGAGCAAGCTCGACCAGCTGCGCGAACCGCGCCTCGTCGACGGCAGGGCCGTCGACGATCACGACCGCCGCCGTCCAGGGTTCGGTTCCACCGGCCGACCGCGCCGCGAACGTTGTCTCGTACCGCCAGGCGGCCAGCCGGGCCCTGATGGCGCTCGACGAGCCGGCGGCAAGATCGAGCGCCTCCTGGACGTCCGCGCAGGGGCGGAGCCACTCGAAGCGATCCTCGGGCACGTCGAGGCCGACCGTGAGCACCATCACGGGATCGCCGAGCGGTGACGACGCGAGCTCGATTGCGAGACTCCGTGCGAGACCACTACGGGTCCCCGCGTCGCCGACGATGGCGACGAGGCCCTCGCCTTCGAGGTCCATGAGGACCGCGCTGTCGTCCCGCCCGATGGTCGCCAGCGCCGGTACGGGGACCGGGAAGTCGGCCACCGCCTCCTCGACCTCGGCGGCGATCGGTCGCTCCCACACCCGGCCGCCGGCGACCGGACGCCACCCGTCCGGGGTCGCCGGCCACGGTTCCGACCACAGGAGCTCGAGCTGTTCCGCCGAGACCTGGACGAGCCGGAGGCGGGGACAGCGCTGCTCCGGCTTCGCCGCGACGGCGCGCGCGAGCGCCCGCAGCTGGCGCGACACCGCAGCGGCCGACGCGACGTCCGCCGTGAGGACCTCCTCGGCGACGGGCTTGGCGGCCTGCGGAATCGCCGGTCGGGCCGTTCCCGCTCGCCGCCGGGCGCCCTGCCGCCGACGGAGGTGTGCGACGAGGAGCGACAGCCCAGCGGCGAGCAGCGCCGAGCCTGCCCCGAGGGCTGGGACCGGTGTGCCGCCACGTGAGGGCGCATCGTCGGTATCGCCAGCTGGCTCGGCAGGCTCGTCCGCCCGCTGCCCGCCGTTCTGCCGATCGAGGTCCTGCCTCGACGTCGGTGCCGCCGTCTGCGCCGGCGTCGACGCCGGGACCACCGCTTCGGGAGGTCCGGCCGGCTGTCGTCGTTCCTCCACGGTGTGCGGCTGCGGTCGAGGCTCCGGATGGGCCACCGGAGGGTCTGCTGCCACGTGCGGAAGCTCGAGCACCCAACCGGGCTGGAGGAGGTTCGGGTCCCCGAGCGTGCCACCGTTCGGCTGCGGGCGGCCGGCGTTGAGCTCGAACAGCTCGTCGAAGCGACCTGGGTCTCCGAGGGTCGCGTCGGCGATCTCGGTCAGCGTGTCGCCGGCACGGACGACGTACGACGCGTTCGCCGGGTCGGGACGCGAGCGGGCGTCGGCCGGAAGGTCGAGGACCCAGCCGACCATCAGGACGTTGGGGTCGGTGAGCGTCCCGCCGCCGGGTTGTGGCCGGCCGGCGTTGACGTCGAACAGCTCCGACCACCGGCGGCCGTCCCCGCACTCGCGCTCTGCGATCCCCCAGAGGGTGTCGCGTGGTCGCACCGTGTACGCCGCCGGTGCAGGTGCCTCGGAGCGCGACCCGCGCTGACTGACCGCATGCGTCGGTGACGTGTCGACCGGCTCAGCGGGCACGACGTCGGGGAGGTGGACCGACACCGCCAGCGACTGCAGCGGTGTCGCCGCGACGGCCGGCCGCGTACTCGCCGTCGACACGACCAGCGCTGCGGTGGCGACGAGACGAGCGACGACCCGCTGGATCGGCCCGACTCGCGCCGCAGCAGCCGACGGCAGCTCGCGTGCGACACGAAGGGCTTCGGCAGCGATGCCGACGGCGATCCGGACCCACAGCAGCCACAGCACGCAGGCGAGGATCTTCAGCCAGGTCGTCACGGCGACCGGCGTCTCGCCGGCGAGCACGCGGCGGACGGTCTCCCAGTCGGGAGGGCGTTCCGGGAGCGGCGAGCCGACGACCAGAGCGAGGGCGACGGGCGGTCCGACCGCGAGGGTCACGAGCGCCAGGGAGGCCAGCGCGCCGACGGCCGCGTCACGGCGCGAGGTCATGGTCCGTCCCCTGCGCCGTCGATGCCTCGCACAGTGCGTGCGGAACCGGTCCCCGTTACCTCAAGCGACCACACCCCGCCGAGCCCGAGGATCAGCATCGGGACCTCGTCGGCCACGGTCACGGTCACGGCGTCGCCCTGGACGACGACCTCGCCGGTCATTCCGGAGCGCTCTACGTACAGGAGAGCCAGCTCGCGGGCCTCTGCCTGGAGGAGGAGCTGTGCGTTCGTCGGGGCTCGCAGGGCGTCGACGGACAGGGCCTGCGCTGCTGCCCGTGCTGCGCTGTCGGCGACATCGGCAGCGCGCCGGCGACCAGCGAGGAGGCGGCCGCCGTCGAGCACGAGCCCGGCGAACATCACCATCGTCAGGACGGTCACCACGACGAACGCCGTCACCTGGCCGGCGTCGGCTCGGACCCGCCTCACGGAGCACCCCGGTAACGGTCGACGATCTCGGCAGCCGAGGCCGTCACGGTCTTGCTCCCCGGAAGCCCGAGGCCGCTCAGGTCCGCGAGCGACACGACGCACGTCACGGTCACCTCCACCGTCCCGCCATTGACAAGGCCGCCCGTCGAGACGACCACCGCCCGGCTCGAGCAGCCGACGGAGCGCTCGGCCAGCACGGCGGCCGCCGTCGACTCGCCCGCTGCGACGGCGGCCGCCGACGACAGCTCGATCGAGGCGGCTCTGGCAGCGTCGGACGCCGCCGTCTCGACGTCGTTGGCCGTCGAGCCGAGACGACCGCACAGCACGACGAAGAGCACGAGGACGACAAGCAGTGGGGTGAGCAGGACCGTCTCGGTCACGACGGAGCCTCGATCCCCGGCGCCGGTCACTCGTCACCCCCTGCCGGGCGGAACCGCTCGACGGGCCCGTCGGCGGCCGCTCGAACGGTGATTGTCCAACCGGGGACGACCTCGATGACCTCGGCGCTCACAGTCACACGGGCGGAATCCCCGTCGGTGACCACCGAGACGACGACGTCGTCCATGACCGTCCCGCCGTTGACGCTGGCGAACTCCGCGGCGGCCGCTTCCCCCGCTGCCGCGCTGCCGGTCGTCCCTTGGA
>DASWMK010000232.1 GCA_036399815.1 Acidimicrobiales bacterium | reverse complement strand
TGGGCGAGCGACAGCCGCTCGGGCGGGCGGCGGCGCAGGCGGCGGGGCTCCTCGGCCAGCACGGCGACCAGGCGGCGCCGGGCGGCCGGCCGCATCCGGCCCACGACGTCGCCGGTGATGCGAGCCGTCGACGACCGCCCCGCCGCCCGCCAGCCGGCGTGCACCTCCCCGACGTCGGGCGGCACGAACGGGCCCGTCCCCCGCAGCACCATGAACCCGCCGGGGACGACGGCCGTCGACCGCAGGCCCGGCCCGTCCCGCCGGAAGGCGGCGACCACCTGGCGGTCGGCCCGCCCGTCGAGCCAGACGGGGGCGACGAGCGTGCCGCCCGGCGCCAGCTGGTCGACCCAGGCGGCCGGGACGGTGGGGGTGCTGGCCGTCGCCACGATGCGGTCGTAGGGCGCGCCCGCCGCCACCCCGGCCCGGCCGTCGCCGGCCACGACCTCGACCCCTGCCGCGCCGGCCGCGGCCAGGTGCTCGCTCGCCTCCGCCGCCACCGCCTCGTCGAGGTCGACGGTGACGACCCGGCCGCCCGGTCCGACGATGTGGGCGAGCAGGGCGGCGTTGTAGCCGGTGCCGGCGCCGATCTCGAGCACCCGGTCGCCCGGCCGGCAGCCGAGCAGCTCGAGCATGACGGCCATGATCGCCGGCTGCGACGACGAGCTGAGGGGGATGCCGGCGGGGTCCCGCCGGGTGACGACGGGGACGTCCTCGTAGACCGCCGCCAGCCCGCCGGCCGCCGCCGCCTCGGGCACGAACGCCTCCCGGGGGACGGCGAGGAACGCCGCCCGGACGGCGTCCGTGCGGACGGCGCCGGCCCCGGCGAGGTGGTCGGCGAGCCGCCGCCGCAGCGCGGCAGCGGTCTCGGGCCGGTCCGGCGGGGCCTCAGGTGGCGAAGGCGACGCGTACGCCTGCCGGCCGGCGGCCTCGGAGGATGACTCCGGCGCCTGCCCGGCGGACGGCTCGGGAGGCACCGGCCCGCGTCAGGCGGTGACGGCGACGGTGACGGCGGGCGACCAGTCCGACGCCGCCGCGCCCGGCGAGCGCAGCCGGGCCCGGAGCTCGTAGGCGCCGGCGGCCGCCGGGGTGTACGACGCCTGGCCGGTGGTGACCCCGGTCTGCCACGGCTGCCAGCCCGACCCCGGCGCCCGGACCTGCACGTCGCGCACCAGCCCGGCGGCCGGCTCGCCGACCCCCCAGGTCACCCGGAACGGCGTGCCCACCTGCCCGGTGGCCGGGGCCGACGGTGGCACCTCGATCCGGCCGCGGTCCCCGTCGACCGGGTCGCCGAACGGGTAGGTGCCGGCGTCGGCGAAGCGGTGGGTGAGGAACGACACCGGCGGCTGCGGCCCCGAGTCGTACAGCCCGAGCCCGGTCCGGTCCTCCACCTCGTGCTTGCCCGGCGCCTCCAGCACCCACTCGACGGTCGTCCCGACCGGCACCGTCCTCGTGGCCGGCACGAACCCGGGGGCCAGGTCGAGGACGTAGGCGAAGCCGGGCCGGGCCGTCGGGATGCGGCCGATCTCGCCGTCGAGCAGCGACGTGAACCACAGGTTGCCGTCCGGCCCGATCGTGATCGAGGCCGGCGTCGGGTGGGTCGGCAGCTCGGCGAGGACCTCGCCGGTCGGCGCCACCTTCAGGATCCGCCCGGCGTCGCCCTGGGTGACCCACAGGTTGCCGTCCGGCCCGGTCGTGATCCCGACGCTGTTGGTCACCGGGCCGGGCAGCGGCAACTCCGTGATGGTGCCGTCCATGGCCACCCGGCCGAGGCGGTGGACGTCGGCGGCGAACTCGGTGAACCACACGTGGCCGTCCGGCCCGGGCGCGAGGAAGGCGGGCAGGTGGGCGGGCTCGCCGGCCGGCGTGGGGAGCGGGAAGCGGTCGATCCGCCGCCCGTTCGGCGTCACCCGGTCGATCGTGCCGGGCACGTCGCCGTCGAACACGCCCTGCTCCTCGGCCACCCAGAGGTTGCCGTCGGGGCCGACCGTGATGCCGATCGGGAAGCAGGCGCACTCGTACAGGCGGTAGGTGGTGACGATGCCGTTGGGCCGGACGCGGCCGACGTCGTCGGTGACCACCTCCCCGAAGCCGGTCTCGGTGAACCAGACGTCGCCGTTCGGGGCGACGGTGATGCCCGAGGGAAGCGGGTCGATGCCGGGAGCGACGTACTCGTGGAGCAGCCGGCCGTCGGTGGCCATCACGCCGATGCGGGCGTTGGTCCGCTCGGTGAACCAGAGGTTGCCGTCGGCGCCGGCCACGATCCCGTACGGCTGCTTGTCGCCGGTGCCCAGCCGGAACTCGGTGATCACGCCGTCGGGGGTGATGCGCCCCACCCGGTTGGCGTTGGACTCGGTGAACCAGAGGTTGCCGTCGGGGCCGACGGTGATGCCGAAGGGCCGGGAGTCGGGGGTGGGGGTGGTGAAGTAGACGATCGACGGCCGGGCCGAGGACGCCGGCACCGCCGGCGCGGCCGGCGAGGCCACCGCGACGGGGCCGAGGGCGGCCACGGCCACGGCGACCGGCAGCCACCGTGCTCCCCAACGACGCGAGCGACGCCCCATCGGCCCTCCCCTCGAGCGGCGGTCGGCGCCAGGGTAGGCGGCGGGCGGGTGTCCCGCCCGGCCCGCCGCGTTCGGCAGACTGGCCCGGTGGTCGCCGCCCGCCTCGCCCTCGTCGCGCTGTTCGTGGCGACGGTGGTCGCGCTCGGGTGGGCCGACCGGCCGCTGGCGCCGACCCTGACCAGGGCCGGCGGGCCGACGACTCCGGCGACGACGGCACCGGCGCCGACCACGACGGCGCCGACGACGACCACCACCGCCCCGCTCTCGGAGGCGCCGGTGTTCCTGTTCGGCGACTCCGTGCTGCTCGGCGCGAAGGAGGAGGTGCCGGCCGCCCTCCCCGGCCGCGAGGTCGTCGTCGAGGCCGTCGGCAGCCGCCGGCTGCCCCAGGTGATCCAGGTGCTCGACGGGCGCAGGGAGGAGCTGGCCGGCGCCGTCGTGGTGATGGACGTCGGCAACAACTACCTGCCCGAGGAGGGGTCCTTCGCCGACCAGATCGACGAGGCGATGGCCATCCTCGCCGACTCGCCCAGGGTGGTGTGGGTGACGCTGGCCGAGAAGTGGCCGTCCCGGGTCGAGCTCAACGCCGCCATCCGGGAGGCGCCGGCCCGGTGGCCGACGGCGGTCGTCGCCGACTGGGCGCCGGTCGCCGCCGCCCACCCCGAGCTGCTCGACGACGGGCTGCACCTGACCGACGCCGGCGCCGACGCCCTCGCCCGGCTGATCGCCGACACGGTCACCGGCGCCCCGGCGGGGGCCGACCCGCCGGGCCCCGACACCGTCGGCGGCTGACCCCGCCCACCCGGGGCGGCGAGCCGCGGCGGGCACCGGCGGTGTGACCCCGCAGGAGGGCGCCTCCGGCACCGGGGACCTGGCGCGGGCGAGCCGCCGCTGGGACGTCCGCGCCGCCGACGGGTGGCGCGGGCGACCCGCCCGCTGGGACGTCCGCGCCGCCGACGGGTGGCGACCGCCCGGTGGGGCGCCGGCATCGCCGATGGGAGCCGCGGGCGACCGCCCGCTGGGGCGCCGGCATCGCCGACGGGTGGCGCGGGCGAGCGGGTGCCTCCGGCGCCGGGCGGCTGAGCCGGGCGAGCCGGCGTCCTAGTCGGCGGCGGGGGTGGTCGGCCCGGGGTGGTCGGCGTCCGGGACGGGGACGGGGCGGAGGCGGACGTGGTCGTTCGTCTCCATGAACCGGGCCGGGTCGGGGTCGAGGGCGGAGCGCTCGGGCGACGCGTAGTAGCGGCGGTCGGCGGCGTCGAAGCCGTCCTCGCCGTCGTAGCCCAGGATCCACACCAGCTCGTCGCCGCCCTCGACCACCCAGGCGCCGACCAGCTCGAACCCGAACCGCCGGCGCAGGGCCGGCACCTGCGGCGCCCAGGCGGCGAGGAAGGCGTCCATCTCGCCCGCCCTGATCCGGTTCCTGCGCAGCTCCAGCTCCACGGGCCCGTCCTACGGCACGCTGCGCACGTTGTCGATGCGGTCGCACCGGCAGGTGTCGGTGCCGGCGCCGCCGTCGGCCAGGTCGGCCACCCCGTCGGCCGCGTCGAGGTCGTCGCCGCCGCCCCCGCCGTACAGCGCGTCGACCCCGCCGCCGCCGGTCAGCCCGTCGGCCCCGTCGTCGCCCTCCAGGCGGTCGGCGCCGCCCCGGCCGTCGAGCACGTCGTCGCGGTCGAGGCCCCGCAGGGTGTTGGCGCCGTCGTCGCCGGTGATCCGGTCGGCGCCCTTCGACCCGGTCAGGTCCTCCACGTCGCCGCCGACGTCGTCGCCCTCGCCGGCCTCGCCGTCGTCGGCCCGCCCGTTCAGCGAGATCGCCACGCCCGCCGACCGGGCCAGGTAGGTGACGAGGTCCCGCCCGGGCCCGCCCGAGATCACGTCGGCGCCGTCCTCGTTGGCCCCGGCCTCGAACACGTCGTCGCCGCCGTTGCCGACGAGCACGTCGTCCCCGTAGAAGCCGAGGAGGTCGTCGGCCCCCGGCCCGCCCTCCAGCCGGTCGTCCTCGGTGCCGCCGTCCAGCCGGGAGATCCCGCCGGCCGGCGGCCGGCCGCCCCGCAGCACGTCCTCGTCGGCGCCGCCGCTCAGGAACACGTCACCCGACCAGCCGGTGGCGTCGAGGAGGTCGTCGCCCCGCGAGCTGAACGCGTCGACGTGCTCGACCCCGGTCAGGGTGGCGTCGGTGTCGACCCCCGTCGTCTCCGACGCGTTCAGGTTCAGGCCGGCGTCGCTCAGCCGCCACGTGTCCCGGCCGTAGCTGCCGGTGAGGATGACCCGGTCCTCGCCGCCGCCGGCCAGGTCGATCCGCAGCTCGATCTCGTCGCTGCCGCCGGCCTCGTCGGTGGCACCGGGCGCGAACGGCCCGTCGGACAGGTCGACGGTGATCTCCTGGCGCCCGGCGCCGCCCCGGACGACGACGAGGTCGGTGGTGGTCACCGTGGCCGGGGTGGCGCCGTCCAGGCAGAGCCGGAACTCGAAGGCGATGTCCCCGTCGGGCTCGGTGAGCAGCACGCCGACGTCGGCGTCGGCCGGCAGGTCGACGACCACGGTGCGGGACCCGGCGTCGAACCGGCACGACGGGCTGGCCCCCGCCGGCGTCGCCGGCACGAGCGCGGCGACGGCGCCGGCGGCGAGGGCCGAGGCGGCCGCCAGGGCGAGCCGGCGCCTCACGGCACGACCTCGCAGTTGAACGTGCGGCCGCCCTGCGCGGCCGGGTCGCAGCGGTCCCGGCTGCCGCCGCCGTCGAGGACGTCGCTGCCCTCGTCGCCGAACAGGTCGTCCTCGCCGGCGTCGCCGAACAGCCGGTCCTGGCCCGTGCCGCCGACCAGGACGTCGTCGCCGCCGCTGCCGTGGAACACGTTCGGGGCCCCGAGGCCGACCAGGCGGTCGTCGCCGGAGCCGCCGATCACCTCCTCGAAGTCGGTGCGGACGTTGTCCCGCTCCGAGCCCTCGCCGTCGTCGGCGACGCCGTCGGGGCTCACGTTCACGGGCGCGGTCCTCGCGCCGTAGTCGAGGACGTCGTCGTGGGCGTCGCCGGCGATGAGGTCCGACCCGTTCGGCGCGCTGCCCTCGATGAACCGGTCGTCCTCGCTGCCGCCCCGGAGGTCGTCGTTCCCCGGCCCGCCGGTGATCGTGTCGGCGCCGCCGGCCCCGTCGACGAGGTCGGACCCCTCGCCGCCGGTGATCACGTCGGCGCCGGCCCCGCCGAGCACGAGGTCGTCGCCGTCGCCGGCGATGATCGTGTCGGCGCCGTCCTGGCCGCAGATCCGGTCGTTGCCGCCCTTGCCGTCGATGTAGTCGTCGCCGCCCCTGGCGACGATGACGTCGCTGCCCTCCGTGCCGATCAGGCGGTCGTCGCCGCTGAACCCCGGGATGGTCGGCCGGAGCCCGTAGCAGGTCGGCGACGCGGCGGCCGGCGCGGCCCCGAGCCACAGCAGCGCCGGGCAGAGTGCGGACGCGAGGGCGACGCGCGCCCTCGAGCGGTTCGACATGGATGCTCCTCCCCGAGCGACCGAGCTGGCGGGGCCGCCGTCCCGGCCCGTCTGTCACAGTTTTAGCCGCGAACCGACGGGTGATCGCAACATCGTTGCAACCACCCGCCGGAACCGCAGGTGGGGACGGGCTCAGCTCGTCAGGCTTCGCACCTCAGCGTGGTCTCGCCGCGGAGGCAGGTGTCGGTGCCGGTGCCGCCGTTCAGGCTGTCGGTGCCCACCCCGCCGTCGAGGAGGTCGTTCCTCCCCTGCCCGAGCAGGGTGTCGTCGCCGTTCAGGCCGAACAGGCGGTCGGGCGCCGCCGAGCCGGTCAGCCGGTCGTCGAAGCCCGAGCCGTTCACCTGCTCGATGCCCGTCAGGGTGTCGGTGGCGCCGAAGCCGTCGGCGGCGGTGCCGTCGGCCAGCGAGACCGTGACGCCGGCCGGGTCCGACGAGTACGACGCCGTGTCCCGGCCCGTCCCGCCGTCGACGGCGTCGTTGCCGGCCCCGCCGATGAGCGTGTCGTTGCCGCCCTCGCCGCGGAGGGTGTCGGCCCCGCCCCGGCCGTCGACCCGGTCGTTGCCGGCGCCGGCGCAGATCACGTCGGCCCCGTTGGTGCCGGCGATCGTGTCCACCCCGGACGTGCCGACGATCGTGCACCCGTTGGCGTCCGGGACGACGGTGGTCGACTCGGAGTCGCTGTCGCTGCTGCCGCCGGCCGCCGTCACCGATGCCGCGTTCGTGATCGTGCCGGTCCGCAGGGGACGGACGACCACGGTGACGGTGGCCGAGGCGCCGCCGGCGATGCTGCCGAGCTGGCACGTGATCGGCCCGGTGCCCGAGCAGGTGCCCTGGCTGGGCTGGACCGAGACGAGCGTGGCGCCGGCCGGCGGGACGTCGGTGAGCACGACCGAGGTCGCCGTCCCGTTCCCGTCGTTGGTCACCGTGACCGTGTAGGTCACCTCGGTGCCGACCTGGGCGGGGTCGGGGGCGTCGTCCACGGTGACGGCGAGGTCGACGACCTGCACCTCGTCGTCGTTCTCGATGGTGCCGGTGGCCGTGCCGTCGGCGATCGTCGCGTTCGACGGGGACGACAGCACGACGGTGAGCGTCTCGTCCGGCTCGATGACGGTGTCGCCGTTGACCTCGACGGCGAACTGGGCCGTCGTGTCGCCGACGTGGATGCTGACCGTCCCGCTGTCGGCCCGGTAGTCCGAGCCGGCCTCGGCCGTGCCGTCCTGGGTCGCCCAGTCGACCTCGACGTCGCGCTCGGTGTCGCCGGTCAGGCGCACCGTGAACGTGAGCTCGGTGGTCCCGCCGTCGCCCTCGGCGCTCGAGACGTCCTCCACCGACACGGTCGGCGGGGCGTCGTCGTTCAGGATCCTCGCCGTCGCCGACCCGTCCTCGACGGTGGCGTGGCTGGCCGCGGTGAGCGTGACCGAGAACGTCTCGTCGCTCTCGTAGGTGGTGTCGCCGCCCACCTCCACGGTGATGGTGCCGGCCGTCTCCCCGGCCGGGATCGTCACCGTCCCGCTCGCCGCCGCGTAGTCGCCGGGCGCCGTGGCCGACCCGTCGGCCGTCGTCCAGTCCACGGCGACGGCCTGCGACGACGGGTTCGAGAGGGTGACGTCGAAGGTGAACGAGCGGGTCCCGGTGTCGCCCTCGGTCCGCTCGTCGCCGCTGACGGACACGAGCGGGCGCTGGTCGTCGTCCTCGATGGTGACGTCGGCGTCGCGGCCGATCGCCGCGCCGGTGGCCGACGTGGCCCCGACGAGGAACGTCTCGTCGGGCTCGAAGACGAGGTCGCCCCGCACGCCGACGGTCACGCTGCCCACGGTGTCGCCGGGGGAGAACGTGATCGTGCCGGACGCCGCGCCGTAGTCGACCTCCGGCGTCGCCGTCCCCCCGCCCGTCGCCCACTCCACGACGACGGCCGTGGAGGACGGGTTGGTGAGCGTGACCGGGATGGTGAACACGGTGGTGCCCGAGTCGCCCTCGGCCTGGCTGACGTCGCCGAAGGCGACCGTCGGGGCCGCGTCGTCGTTCTCGATCGTGCCGACGCCGGTCCCGTCGCCGACCGTCGCGTTCGACGGCGACGACAGCACGACCGTGAACGTCTCGTCGGGCTCGCGCACCACGTCGCCGTGCACGGGCACGGTGACGGTGGCCGACGTGTCGCCCGGGCCGAAGGTGGCCGTCCCGCCCGAAGCGGTGTAGTCCGACGGGGAGTCGGCGGTGCCGTCCGCGGTCGCCCAGGTGACCGTGACGGTCTCGGTCGACGGGTTGGAGAGGGTGAGGTCGAAGGTGAACGACCGGTCGCCGGCGTCGCCCTCGGCCTGGTGCTCGTCGCCGACGGACACCGTCGGCCTGGCGTCGTCGTTCTCGATGGTGCCGACGCCGGTGCCGTCGCCGACCGTGGCCTCGGTGGCGCCGGACAGCACGACGGCGAAGCTCTCGTCCGGCTCGAACCGGGTGTCGCCGTTGACGGCGACGGTCACCGTCTCGGACGTGTCGCCCGGCGCGAACGTCAGGGTCCCCGACACGGGCGCGTAGTCCGAGGGCGCCTCGGCCGAGCCGTCCTCCGTCGACCAGTCGACCGTCGTGGTGAGGTCGGTGGCCCCGTCGAGGGTGACCGTGAACGTGTAGGTCGTGGTGCCGCCGTCGCCCTCGGCGTGGCTGACGTCGTCGATCGACAGCGACGGTCGCTGGTCGTCGTTGGCGATCGACCCCTCGCCCGTGCCGTCGGCGACGGTGGCGTTGGTAGCGTCGGTGAGCGCCACGGTGAACGTCTCGTCGTGCTCGTGCGCGGTGTCGCCCTTCACGTCGACGGTGACCACCTTGGCGGTCTCGCCCGGCGAGAACGTAAGCGTCGTCTCGACCGGCGTGTAGTCGGACGGCGCCGTGGCCGTGCCGTCGACGGTGGCGACGTCGACGGTGACCGGCTCCTCGGACGGGTTCGACAGCGTGACCGAGAAGCCGTACGGCGTGTCGGCGCCGTCGCCCTCGTTCGCACCGACGTCGGTGATCGACAGGCTGGGCACCGGGTCGTCGTTCTCGATCGTGCCGACCCCCCGGGCGTCGGCGATCGTCGCCCCCGTGGCGCCGGTGAGGTCGAGGAAGAACACCTCGTCGTCCTCGAAGGTGACGTCGCCGTTCACCGGGACGGTCACCTCCTGCGAGTCGGTGCCCGGCGCGAACACGAGGGTCCCGCTCGTCTCCTGGTAGTCCTCGGGGGACGTCGCCGAGCCGTCCGTGGTCGTGTACTCCACGGTGGCGGCGACGGCCGTCGGGCCCGAGAGGGTGACCGTGAACGTGAACGGCGTGGTGCCCTCGTCGCCCTCGGCGTGGGTCACGTCGTCGACCGCGGCCGTCGGCTGGTCGTCGTCGTCGAGGATGACGCCGGCGCCGCTGCCGTCGGCGATCGTCGCCCGCACCGGGTTGGACAGCACGACCCTGAACGTCTCGTCGTCCTCGTTGGTGGTGTCGCCGTTCACCTGCACGACGACCTGCCTCGACGTGTCGCCGGCCTCGAACACGACCGTGCCCGAGGCGGCGGTGTAGTCGGACGGCGCCGTCGCCGTCCCGTCCTCGGTGGCCCAGTCGACGCGGACGAGCCGCGAGGACGGCGTGGACAGCGACACGGTGAACTCGTAGGCCGTCGTGCCCTCGTCGCCCTCGGTGCGGCTCACGTTGTCGATCGAGGCCGCCGGGAGGGCGTCGTCGTTCAGGATGGTGCCCGTCCCCTGGCCGTCGGCCAGGCTGGCGTGGTCGGGCGCCGACAGGGTCAGGGTGAACGTCTCGTCCACCTCGTTGACCACGTCGCCGTTCACCTGCACGGTGACCGTCCGCGTCGTCGTGCCGGCCGGGAGCGTGAGCGTCCCCGACGTGGCCGCGTAGTCGGACGGGGACTCGGCGGTGCCGTCGGCGGTCGTGTAGTCGACGGTCGTCGTGAACGCGGTGGCGCCGGACAGGGTGACCGTGAACGAGAACGACGTGGTGCCGTCGTCGCCCTCGGCCTGGCTCACGTCGTCGACGGACAGCGAGGGGGCGGCGTCGTCGTTCGTGATCGTCCCCACGCCCTGGCCGTCGGCGATGGCCGCGACCGACGCGTTCGTGAGGTTGACGATGAACGTCTCGGTCGGCTCGTGGACGGTGTCGCCGGCCACCTGCACGGTGATCGTGCGCGCCGTCGTGCCGGCCGGGAAGGTGAGGGTGCCTGACGCGGCCGCGTAGTCGGAGCCGGCGGTCGCGGTGGCGTCGGCCGTGGACCAGTCGACGGTCACGGTCGTGGCCGACGGGCCGGACAGGGTGACGGCGAACTCGTAGGCGGTCGTGCCGGCGTCGCCCTCCGCGTGGGTGACGTCGCCGATCGACAGCGTGGGCCGGGTGTCGTCGTTCTGGATGGTGCCGACGCCCTGGTTGTCGGCGATCGTGGCGTTCGACGGCGACGACAGGTTGACCACGAAGGTCTCGTCGGGCTCGAACGTGGTGTCGCCGACGACCTGGACGGTCACCGTCTGGCTGGTGGAGCCGGCCGGGAACGTGACCGTCCCGCCGGCCGACTGGTAGTCGGCGCCCGCCGTCGCCGTGCCGTTGGCCGTCGCCCACGCGACGGTGACGGTGGCGGCCGACGGGTTGGAGAGGGTGACCGGGAACGAGAACGCGGTCGTGCCGGTGTTCCCCTCGGCCGCGGACACGTCGCCGATGGCGATGGTCGGGGCGGCGTCGTCGTTCAGGATGGTGCCGACCCCCTGGGCGTCGGCGATCGTCGCCCCCGACGGCGAGGTCAGGTTGACGAGGAACGTCTCGTTCCCCTCGGTGACGAGATCGCCGTTGACGTTGACGGTGATCGTCCGCGACGTCTGGCCCGCGGTGAACGTGACCGTCCCGCTGGCGGCCGCGTAGTCGGTGCCGGCCGTCGCCGTCCCGTCCGCGGTCGCGTAGTTGACGGTGACGGTGGAGGCCGACGCCGCCGACAGGCTGACCGTGAACGTGAACGCCGTCGACCCCGTGTTGCCCTCGTTCTGGGACACGTCGCTCACCGCGAGGGTGGGTGCGGGCAGCGACCACGTCAGCGTGAACGCGCCCGTCGCGCCGTTGTAGCCGTCGACCTGGATGAAGTACTGGGTCCCGGCCACCGCCGCGAACGTGAGCCGGCCCTGCGAGCCCGTCCCGCAGCCGGTGGTGTCGTCCGCCGACGCGACGGTCGTGAGGGAGCCGACGGCCGAGCCGGTGTAGACGCCGAGGAGGCTGTCGTAGGTCGTGCCCGTGCAGAGGTCGAAGGTCGCCGTGCCCGAGTTGGGCGCCGTCCACCGGTACCAGAGCGACCGCGTCGGGCCGGTGCCGGCGACGCGGGGCTCGCCCGTCTCGCCGGTGGCGCCGACGGTCGTGGAGGTCACCGTGCCGCTGCTGCCGGTGATCTGGGTGGCGTTGGCGAAGTTGTCGTTGGCGACCGCCGCCGGACCGGTCCAGGTGAGCGTGAACGCGCCGAAGTCGCCGTCCCACCCGTCGACCTGGATCCGGTACACGGTCCCGCTGGTGGCGGTGAACGTGACCCGGCTGGCGTTGGCGTTGCCGGCGCAGGCCGGGCTGGCCTGGTCGTTGCTGGCGACGGTGGTGAGGGAGCCGACCGCCGTGCCGGTGTAGACGCCGAGCATCGTGTCCCAGGTCGTGCCGGTGCAGGTGTCGAACGAGGCCGACCCGGAGCCGGGGGCGGTCCACGTGTACCAGACCGAGGCGGTCGGCCCGCTGCCCGCCACCCGGGGCTCGCCGGCCTGCCCGGTCGCGCCCGTGGTGTTGCCGGTGACCGACCCGGAGTTGCCCGTGATGGTCGTGCCGGGGAAGTTGTCGTTGGCCGGGTTGCCGCTGACCCAGACCAGGGTGAAGCTGCCGGTGGCGCCGTTCCAGCCGTCCACCTGGATCCGGTAGGTGGTGCCGGCGGTGGGGGTGAACGTGACGAGGCTCTGGCTGCCGGTGCCGCAGGAGGGGACGGCGTCGTCGTTCGTCACCACACTGGTGAGCGCGCTCACCGACGTGCCCGTGTAGACGCCGAGCAACGTGTCGAAGGTGGCGTCGCACACGTCGAAGGTGACCCGCGTGGCGCTCGGGGCCACCCACGTGTACCAGACCGAGACCGTCGGGCCCGAGCCGGCGACCCGCGGCTCGCTCGTCTGGCCGGTGGCCGCGACGTTGGTGCCCGAGATCGAGCCCGTCGCCCCGGAGATCGTCGTCCCCGGGAAGGTGTCGTTGACGGGCGCGGCCGCGGCCGGCCGGGCCCCGAGCCCCACGACGCCGACGAGCGCCGCCAGCACGGCCGCGACGACGAACGAACACCGGACCCGGTGTGCCGGATGATCCCCCACGTGTGGCCCCCTGTCGCGCCTGCCCGCGCCGCCGGGAGCCTACTCCCGGCGCGCGTCAGGCGACGTGGGGCGTGGGCAGGCCGACGAACCCGTCGGCGGCCTCGCGGCTGGAGCACGCCTCGCCCTCGGGCGGCGGTCGCCACTCCCAGTGCGCCATCTGCGGGAGCCAGCCGGCCAGCCAGTCGGCGACCGGCCGGCGCAGCCGGTAGGCGGGCAGGTCGGCGGCCGGCGTGCCGCTCGCCGCCGTCGCGTACGACACGGACATCGACGACGGCCGCCGGTCGAGCCGCTCGTCGAGCCAGAACACGCCGACGGGGTCGACGGCGCCGACGCACTCGGCCAGCAGCGACCCCCAGTCGGCCGAGTCCACGAACGGGAACCAGCAGTAGCCCCGCAGGTCGACCCCCCGGTCCCTCGCCACCTCGCACTGCTCGAGCGTGTACTTGAGCCAGGTCGCCCGGTCGGACGCGAAGCCCCTGACGTTCGTCTCGCCGAGCAGGCACGGCCTCCGGTAGCGGTCGGCGTACTCGACGATCACGTCGGCGAGGGCGGCGGGGGCGGGCGACACGTTGACGCCGTCCTCGTGCCCCCGCCAGTGCCACTGGTTGTGGGCGTAGTAGTCGAGGCCGATCACGTCGACGTGGCCGGGCTCCAGGCCGAGGAGGTCGCCGCCGCCGGCCGCCACGAGGTCCAGGGCGAACGGCCGGTCCTCGTCCACCGGCAGCCCGGCCAGCAGGTCGGTGAGCAGGAAGCGGCGGTCGTTGGCGAAGGCGGCGTAGGCCTCCCCGGCCGGCGTCGACCACGTGTGGCGCTCGCACGCCTCGACGTGCACGTGCTCGGCCCGGGGGAGCAGGTCGTGCAGCGCCCTGGACGCCTCGCACAGCGCGGGGAAGACGTTGAGGGCCAGGCGGGCGAAGCCCCGCCGCCCCTTCAGGT
This sequence comes from Acidimicrobiales bacterium, assembly GCA_036399815.1. Classification (NCBI taxonomy): domain Bacteria; kingdom Bacillati; phylum Actinomycetota; class Acidimicrobiia; order Acidimicrobiales; species Acidimicrobiales bacterium. Next base: position 11,264 of record DASWMK010000232.1, on the reverse strand, counting down.
ACGGCGGCCACACCCCCATCTCGCCGCACAGCAGGAACGTCGTGAACGGCTCGTTGCAGACCGTGTAGGCCGGCAGCCACGGGTAGCGGGTGGCGACGGCCTCGGCGAAGCGCAGGAACGCCGACCGGAACCGCGGCGACCCGAGGTCGCCGAGCCAGCGGGGGTGGCTGGTGTGGTGGAGCAGGTCGACGATGGGCCGGAGCCCGTGGTCGCGCTGGTAGCCGAGGACCTCGTCGGTGTGGCGCCAGTCGAACACGCCGGGCTCGGGCTCGACCCGGTGCCAGCGGACCGGGTAGCGGACGTCGCGCACGTGGCAGGCGGCGAGCAGGCGGAGGTCGTCGCGCCACCGGGCGACGTGGCCGGTGGTCTCGAGCACGTCGCGGTCGTGGCCCGGCTGGTAGGTGGACTCGAAGCCGCCCACGAAGGGCATGGGCGTGGGGCCGCCGGGCACACCGGGGCCGTACCCGCCGGGGGCGCCCGCAGTCGGGCCGGCCGGTAGCGTTCGGCCATGACCGGTGACCGCGACGACCTCGGGCGTGCCGCGCTCGTCGTCATCGACGTGGAGCGGGGCTTCGACGAGCCGGCCTGGGGCCGGCGGGACAACCCGGCCTGCGAGGCGAACGTCGGCCGCCTGATCGGTGCCTGGCGCGAGCGGGGCGGGCCGGTGGTGTTCGTACGGCACCTGTCCGACACCCCCGGCTCGCCGCTCACCGGCGAGGGCGCCGAGTTCAAGGACGAGGTGACCGGCGAGCCCGACCTCCTCGTCACCAAGTCCGTCCACTCCGCCTTCTACGGCCGGCCCGACCTCCACGCCTGGCTGCAGGAGCGGGAGGTCGGCACGGTGGCCGTCTGCGGGATCACCACCGACCACTGCTGCGAGACGACGGCGAGGATGGCGGGCGACCTCGGCTACCGCGTGCTGTTCGTGCGCGATGCCACCCACACCTTCGACCGGGTGGCGCCCGACGGCACCGTCGTGCCGGCCGAGCAGGTGTCGCTGGCCACGGCGGCCAGCCTGCACGGCGAGTTCGCCGAGGTCGTCGCCACCGACGACCTCGTGCCTCGCCCCGCCGCCGCCTAGGGGACCATCACCACCCGGCCGAAGGCCTTGCCGGTCTCCATGTAGCGGTGGGCCTCGGCCGCGTCGGCCAGCGGGAAGACGCGGTCGACGACGGCCCGCAGCTCGCCCTTGCCGATGCGGTCGACCAGGCGGGCGATCAGGTCGTAGGTCCGCTGCGGCTGCTTGGACTGCTCCATGGCGAAGAACACGGTGGTGATGGTGGCGTTCTTCTCCATCATCGGCCAGATCTCGGGCGTGTGGCGGGTGCCGCCGGCGTTGCCCATCCAGCTGATCCGGCCCCGGTACGCGAGGGCGGCGATGCTGCCCTCCAGGGTGCGGCCGCCGATCGGGTCGACGACGAGGTCCACGCCCCGGCCGTCGGTCAGCCGCATGACCTCGGCGGGGACGTCCTGGGTCGTGTAGTCGATGCCGTGGTCCATCCCGTAGTCGGACAGGCGCTCCAGGCGGCCGTCCGCCTCGGCCGTCGACAGCACGGTCGCCCCGGCCGCCTTGGCCAGCTGGATGGCGGCCAGGCCGACGCCGCCCGACCCGGCCTGCACGAGCACCGACTGGCCGGCCTCGAGGTGCCCGAACTCGAACAGGCAGTCGTCGGCCGTGCCGAACTCGACGGGCACGGCGGCCGCCTCCTCGAACGCGAGCGAGTCGGGGATGGGCCACACCTTGCGGGCCGGCACGCTCGCCAGCTCGGCGTGCGAGCCGTGCATCATCATCGCCGCCACCCGCTGGCCGACCTCGAAGCCCTCCACCCCGTCGCCGACCTCGCGCACGATGCCGCTGGCCTGGTAGCCGACGACGTGCGGCGTCGACACGAGCACGCCCTCGCGGCGGTTGATGAGGTCGCCGCCCTGGATGCCGACGGCCTTCACCTCGATGACGAGGCCGCCCTTCCGGGCCGCGGGCTCGGGGACGTCCTCGTAGCGGAAGACCTCGGGCCCCCCGTTCTCGTAGTAGACGGCTGCCTTCATCGCTCGACCTGCTTTCGTCCGGCGCGCGACGCCGCCTTCGTCGCTCGCGTCCCGGTGGCCTTGGCCGCCTTCTTCGCCGCCTTGGTCGTCTTCCTCGCCGCCTTGGCCGCCTTCTTCGCCGGGGCCACGTCGGCCGGGTCGGCGCCGGTCGCCGCCACCAGCTCGGCGAGCGAGCGCTCCATGCAGTCGACGTAGTGCTCGATGTCGGGGACGATCTCCTTCGCCGTCGTCACCCCGACGAAGATGCGCCGCATGTAGCTCGTGATCAGGTGGATCGGCCCGGCGTAGTCGTAGACCGGTCCCATCCCGTAGTAGGCGTCCATGCGGGCCCCGCACAGGTACAGCGGCACCTGCGAGCCGGGCACGTTCGTCACGCAGACGTTCCCGATCATCGAGGCCATGCCCGCCGCACCGACCCGGGGGAGGGCGCGGATGGCCCGGCCCAGCATGGCCCCGGGGAGCAGCTCGGCCGCCTCCGCCATGGCCCGCGCCGGGACGGCGGTGCTCACCTCCTTCGACGCCGTCGTCGCCTGCTGCACGACCCGCAGCCGCTCGACGGGGTCCTCCACGTCGGTGCCGACGGTGACGACCATGATCCCGATGCGGTTGCCGGCCGTGCCCATCTCCTCCTGGGTGCGGAGCGACACCGGCACGCCGGCGCGGAGCGGCTCGGCGGGCAGCTCGCCCTTGCCCAGGAGGTAGGACCGCAGCCCGCCGCCGACGACGGTGAGGATGACGTCGTTGACGGTGGCCCCGGGCACGGCCCGCTTGACGGCGCGCGCCAGGTCGAGGTCGAACACGAACCCGCCGGCCGTGCGGCGCAGGGTCGCCTTCTGGTTCAGGCGGGTGACGGGGAGCCGGGCCGGGAGGCGGACCGACGGGCGCCGGCGCCCCTCGGTCGTGCGCAGCGCGTTGGCCGTCCGCACGGTGAAGTCGGCGAGGCGGGTCGGCGTGGTGGCGAGGTGCAGGGCCGTGCGCCCGGCCAGCTCCAGCGACGACGGCACGTGATCGGGGCGCCAGTCGTCGGCGGGTGCCGGCCGGCCCTCCGGGGTGACGTCGTGGAGGGCGTTCATCAGCTCGATCCCCGAGATGCCGTCGATGGCGGCGTGGTGCACCTTGATGTACATGGCGAACCCGCCCTCGGGGATGCCCTCGACGGCGTCGACGCCGGCGATGACGTAGAGCTCCCACGGCGGCCGGTTCAGGTCGAGGGGCTGAGAGTGGAGGCGGGTCGCCTGGGTCCACAGCTGCCGCCAGTTGCCCGGGCGGGGCAGGGCGATGTGGCGGACGTGGAACTCCAGGTCGAAGTCCGGGTCCTCGACCCAGTACGGGTAGTCGAGGCCGAGCGGGACGCGCACGATCCTGCGCCGCAGCACCCTGGCCAGCGGCAGCCGGCTCCTGACGTGGTCGAGGATCGTCTCGAAGCCGACCGTGCCGCCCGGCGCGCCCGACGGGTCGTAGGTGTGCAGGGAGCCGAGGTGCATGAGCAACCTCGGCGTCTCGGAGTACAGGAAGCCCGTGTCCTGGCGGTTGAGCTGGTGCATGCGTCCCCCCGGGCGCCCTAGTTGACGCCCCGCCCCGCGCCCTCCCAGTAGGGGCGGCGGAGCTCGCGCTTCAGGATCTTCCCGGCCGGGTTCCGGGGGATGGCGTCGACGAAGTCGACCGACGTCGGCGCCTTGTACCGGGCCAGGCGCTCCCGGCAGTGGGCGATCAGCTCCTCGGGGCTCGGCGCCGCCCCGGCGGCCGGCACGACGATCGCCTTCGGCGTCTCGCCCCAGCGCTCCGACGGCACCCCGATCACGGCCACGTCGGCCACGCCCGGGTGCGACATCAGCGCGTTCTCGACCTCGGCGGGGTAGATGTTCTCGCCGCCCGAGATGATCATGTCCTTCACGCGGTCGTGGATGTAGAGGTAGCCGTCCTCGTCCAGGTAGCCGGCGTCGCCGGTGCGCAGCCAGCCGTCGGGCGTGATCGTCGCCGCCGTGTCGTCGGGCCGCTTCCAGTAGCCCTTCATCACCTGGGGGGCGCGCAGCCAGATCTCGCCGACCTCGCCGCTCGGCGCGTCGCCCCCGGCCGGCAGCACGATGCGGACCTCGGCGTCGCGCATGGGCACGCCGGCGGCCCGCAGGCGGTGGGCGTTCGGCCCGTCCGGGTCGTGGTCGTCGGGCAGCAGGTGGACCACCGCGCCGCAGCTCTCGGTCAGCCCGTAGCCCTGGATGAACCGGCAGCCGAAGCGCTCGATCGACCGGGAGAGGACCTCGACGGAGATGGGCGAGGCGCCGTAGACGATGCAGCCGAGCGACGAGAAGTCGGCCTCCTCGACCCCCGGCGTGGCCAGCAGCATCTGGAGCACGGCCGGCACGAACAGGGCGTGGGTCACGCCGTGGCGGGGGATCACCCGCAGGATCTCCGCCGGGTCCACCTCGCGGACGAGGACGGAGTGGGCGCCGACGTACATGCCGACCATGGCCCAGCCCACGCCGCCCACGTGGAACAGCGGCATGCTGACGAGGTTCACGCTGTCGGCGTCGAAGCCCCAGTCGGCCGACGTCCCCGGCAGCATGGCGGTGACGTTGCGGTTGGCCAGCATGGCGCCCTTCGGCAGGCCGGTCGTGCCCGACGTGTAGAGCTGGAGCGCGACGTCGTCGTCGCCGGCCTCGATCCCGGGGTCGTCGTCGGGCGCGGTCGCCACCCACGAGCCGAACGCCTCGAGGTCGTCCTCGTCGCCGCCGACCACGACGACCTTCTTCACGGTCGTGAGGTCGCCGGCCACGGCCCGGACGACGGGCACGAAGTCGGCGGTGACGACGAGGGCCCTCGCCTCCGCGTCGTTCAGGATGTACGCCACCTCGGCCGGCGCCAGCCGCCAGTTCACGGCCACCGTCACGGCGTTGACCTTCGCCGCGCCGAGCAGCACCTCGAAGAACTCGGGCACGTTCCGGCCGAGGAAGGCGACGCGCTCCTGGGCCCCGACGCCCTCGGCGGCGAGCGCGCGGGCGGCCCGGCTCGAGCGGCGGTCGAGCTCGGCCCACGACCACGTGACGTCGCCGGCGGTGAGCGCCGGCGCGTCCGGCCGCTGGCGCGCCGGGACACGGACGAGGTCGGCGACCGTGCGGATGGCGGTCATCGCGCCGCCCCCGCCCCCGCCTCCGCCACGGGCGGCACGGCCATGTCCGGCCGCCACACCGCGGCCCGCCGGTACAGCCCCTTCGCCCACACCGGCGGGCGGAACCGCTCCCACTCGCCCTCCGGCTGGGCCACCCGGTCGAGGACGGTGAGGACGGCGCCGAGGTTGTAGGCGAGCCCAGTGTGGGTGCCGACCACGCAGACGTTCTGGCGGCGCGGGCCCGGCCCCTCGATGCAGGCCGACCACCGCACGACCCCGTCGGTGCGGGTGTAGACGGCGGTGACCGGCATCGGCAGCGGCGGCCGCTCCTCCTCGGGCGGGGCGTGGTCGAAGAACGGGTCGTCCTTCGGCCGGATGAGGTCGTACAGCCAGCTCGCGCTGGTGCGGTCGCCGGTGCGCAGCCGGAACGGGCTGCCCATCGTGATGACCTGGCGGACGACCTCGGGCTCGGCGCGCGCCAGCTCCCGGGCGTACACGCCGCCGAGGCTGTGGCCGACGACGCTCACGGTCGTGCCGTAGCGGCGGTGGAGCGCGTCGAGGCGCCGGCGCATCCCGTCGACGGTGCGGGGGTGGGGGCCGACGTTGCGGCCGAGCCCCCACCCGTGCACGGCGTGGCCGCGGCGGCGGAGCACCGTGCGCAACGCGAGGGTGGAGTCGTCCGACGCGGTGAAGCCCGGGAGCACGAGCACGGGGCCGCCGTCGGCGTCGCGCCGCAGGCAGAGGCCCGGAGCGGCGGCGCACAGCGTGCCGTACTCGAGGAGCGACAGCTGCTCGAGGACCTGGAGCGTCGGACGAGGAGGCCCGACCGGCTTTCTCGCCATCGCGGCGGAGTGTACGCGGCAGCGCTTGATTCTGGGCACAAAGCAGATGATGATCGTCATGGATACGCGGGAGGAACGAGCCATGGCACAACCGGTCGACGGCCCCGACGGCGGTCCCGCCGACCTCTTCGAGCCGTTCCGCAAGCTCACCGCGGACGTCGTCGAGGCCACCAGGTCGCTGCTCGGCGCGCCGGGCGCCGGCCCGCCGTTCACGGACCACGCCACCCAGCTCGCCTCCCTGTACCGGTCGTCGGTGGCGCCGCTGCGGGCCATGCTCGACGAGCAGCAGGAGCTGGCCGACCGGCTGTCGGCCGGGCTCGAGCAGCTCCGGGTGCTCACCGAGGAGTTCGCGGCGTGGGCCGAGCAGCACCGGCGGATGGTCGAACAGGCCAGGGCGCTCGTCCAGCCCATGCTCGAGCACTCCGAGCGGCTGGCGACCTTCGCCGAGACCTGGGCGGGGCGGGCGCAGGACCGGTGACAATGCCACGGATCGGGCGCATCCGGTCGGTCCCGGAATCGCGCCTATGATGACGAGGAATCGATCTCGACGGACGGCGGTGCGATGCGACGAGCGGGACAGGCAGACGTGACGCGCAATGGCGACGGCAGGCGGCGGCCGGAGGTCGCCGTCGGCCGCAACGGCGGCGGCGGCGGTGACACCAAGCGGGCGCTGAAGACCTCGGAGCGGGTCGCCCTCGACATCGTCCACGACATCGTCGTGCGGGGCCTGCGCAGTGGCGACCGGCTCCCGCTCGAGGCGGCCATGGTCGACCACTACCAGGTCAGCCGGGCGTCCCTGCGGGAGGCGCTCCGCCTGCTCGAGGTGCAGGGCCTCATCCGCCTGAAGCCCGGCCCCGGCGGCGGCCCGGTCGTCGGCAAGGTCGAGGCGGCCAACCTGGCCCGCACGGCGACCCTGTACTTCCACCTCTGCGCCGCGACCTACGACCAGCTCCTCTCCACCCAGGTGCTGCTCGAGCCGATGTGCGCGCAGCTGGCCGCCCGCCACCCCGACCGGCGCGAGGCGATGGCGCCGTTCGTCGACACGGCCGAGCCGGCCACCGAGGCCGAGTACCGCGAGGCCACCGAGGGCTTCCACGACGCCGTGTACGAGTTGGCCGGCAACCCGGTCGCCACGCTGCTCACCGAGGCCGTCACCCACATCGTGACCGACCACGTCGTGGCCACCATGGACCCGGTGGCCCTCCGCCCGGCCATCCTCGAGGAGCACGCGGCCATGGCCAGGGCCATCGCCGCCGGCCACACCGAGAAGGCCAGGCGGCTCATGGCCGCCCACTTCCAGATGCAGCACGACTACTACCGCCAGCACTGGCCGTCGCGCCTCGGCGAGCTCATCGAGTGGCGGTGACTACCGGGTAATCATCATCAGAATTCTTGACACCCGCGCCCCGCGGGTGTTTGGGTGGGCGTCGTGCCGACCCAGGTCCCGATCGACGACGGCCTGTTCACCTGGCCGTCGGCCGAGCCCCGGCTGATCGGAGGGCGGTGCCGGGCCTGCGGCACCGTCACGTTCCCCCGGCAGGGCTCGTGCCCGAGGTGCACGGGGCGGGCGGTCGACGAGCACCTCCTCGACCGGCGGGGCACGCTCTGGACCTTCACCGTGCAGGGCTTCGAGCCCAAGCCGCCGTACACCGGCCCGGCGCCGTTCGAGCCCTACGGGGTCGGCTACGTCGACCTCGGCGGCGAGGTGCTGGTCGAGTCCCGCCTCACCGAGCACGACCCCGAGCGGCTGCGCATCGGGGCGCCCATGGAGCTCGTGGTGGTGCCGTTCCGCCACGACGACGACGGGGCCGAGGTCGTCACCTTCGCGTTCCGGCCCGTCGACGGACCCGGAAGGGAGTGACGGCGTGGACGTCGCCATCGTCGGGATCGGGATGCACCCGTTCGGTCGCACTGAGGGCGTGTCCGGCCGGGACCAGGGCGCGCACGCGGCGCGGGCGGCGCTGGCCGACGCCCGCGTCGGCTGGGGCGACGTGGAGTTCGCGTTCGGCGGCAGCGCCGACGCCGGGAACGCCGACACGCTGGTCAGCGACCTCGGCCTGACCGGCCTGCCGTTCGTCAACGTCGTCAACGGCTGCGCCACCGGCGGCAGCGCGCTCCTGATGGCGTCGACCTACATCCGCTCGGGCGCCGCCGACCTCGGGATGGCCATCGGGTTCGACAAGCACCCGCGCGGCGCGTTCAACGCCGACCCGGCGTCCTGGGGGCTCGGCGACTGGTACGGCGAGACCGGCCTCATGCTCACCACCCAGTTCTTCGCCATGAAGATCCAGCGCTACCTCCACGACCACGGCATGTCCACCGACGTGCTGGCCAAGGTGGCGGCCAAGGCCTTCCGCAACGGCGCGCTCAACGAGAACGCCTGGCGGCGCACGCCGCTGTCCGAGGAGGAGGTCGCGGGCTCGGCCATGATCAGCCACCCGCTGACCCAGTACATGTTCTGCTCGCCGGGCGAGGGCGGGGTGGCCCTGCTGCTCTGCCGGGCCGACCGGGCGAGGGAGTACACCGACCGGCCCGTGTACCTGCGGTCGGCCACGTTCCGGTCCCGGCGCTTCGGCTCCTTCGAGGTGTTCAGCCCGTGGCTGGCGCCCGAGCGGGCCGAGAGCCCGACCGTCGAGGCGGCCAGGGCCGCGTTCGAGGAGGCCGGCGTGTCGCCCGGCGACGTCGACGTCGCCCAGGTGCAGGACACCGAGTCGGGCGCCGAGGTCATCCACATGGCCGAGACCGGGCTCTGCAAGGACGGCGAGCAGGAGGCCCTCGTGCGCGACGGGGCCACCGAGATCGGCGGCTCGCTGCCGATCAACACCGACGGCGGCTGCCTCGCCAACGGCGAGCCGATCGGCGCCTCCGGGCTCCGGCAGGTGTACGAGGTCGTGCTCCAGCTGCGGGGCGACGCCGGCAACCGCCAGGTGCCCGGGCGCCCGCGCGTCGGGTTCACCCACGTGTACGGCGCGCCCGGCATCAGCGCCTGCACGGTGCTCACCCGGTGACGGCGCCGGCCGTCCCCCCCGAGGTCGCGCCGGTCCGCCCCGGCGAGGAGCTCGACTGGGACGCGCTCGCCGCCTACCTGCGGGCCAACGTCGAGGGGCTCGAGGGGGACATGGAGGTCCTCCAGTTCCCGAACGGGTCGGCCAACCTCACCTACCTCGTGCGCTTCGGCGACCGCCGCCTCGTCGTGCGGCGCCCGCCGTTCGGCCAGCTGGCCCCGGGCGCCCACGACATGCGCCGCGAGTACCGGGCGCTGTCCCGGCTGTGGCAGTGGTTCGACCGGGCGCCGCGCGCCTACGCGTTCTGCGACGACCACTCGGTCGTCGGCGCCGACTTCCTCGTGATCGAGTACCGCGCCGGCGAGGTCGTGTGGAGCGCCATCCCGCCGTCGATGTCCCACCACGAGGACGCGGCCCGCCGGGTCGGCTTCGCCGTCGTCGACGCGCTGGCCGACCTGCACGCCGTCGACCCCGACGCCACCGGCCTGTCCGACCTCGGGCGGGCCGAGGGGTTCGTCGAGCGCCAGGTGGCGGGCTGGAAGAAGCGCTGGGAGCTGGCCGCCCCGCCGGGCGCCGACCCCCTCATGGCCCAGGTGGGCGACCGCCTCGCCGACGCCATCCCGAAGGCGTCCAGGGCCTCGGTGCTGCACAACGACTACAAGCTCGACAACTGCCAGTTCGACCCGTCCGACCCCGACCGCGTGCGGTCGGTGTTCGACTGGGACATGGCGACGGTGGGCGACCCGCTGGTCGACCTGGGCACGCTGCTGAACTACTGGCCCGACCCGTCCGACACCGACGAGGACCGCCCGATCCTCGTGCCCGGGATCGAGACGCTCGGGCTCCCGACGCGCCGGGAGGTGGTCGAGCGGTACGCGGCGGCCGGCGGCGCCGACGTCGGCGACGTCGCCTGGTACCAGGCGTTCGGCTGCTGGCGCACGGGCGTGATCTTCCAGCAGCTGCACTCCCGCTACCTGCGGGGCGAGACGACCGACGAGCGCATGGCCGACCGGGGCCAGCCGGTGGGCGTCCAGGCCAGGCGGGCGGCCGCCATCCTCGACGCCGCGGGGCGCTGAGGGCGATGGGCGAGCCGCTGGTGCTCGTCGACGACCCCGCCGCCCACGTCCGCCGCCTGACCCTCAACCGCCCGGCCAAGCGCAACGCGCTGTCCCACGCCCTCAGGGGCGAGCTGTTCGCCGCGCTGCGGGCCGGCGACGCCGATCCCGAGGTGCGGGTCATGGTCCTGCGGGGCGCGGGGCCGTGCTTCTCGGCCGGCTACGACCTCACCCAGGACCGGTCCGAGCCGCTGCCCTGGCACACCCCGCCGGTGGACGGCGCCTGGCCCCGGCACGTGGTCGAGGGCTGGTTCGAGATGTGGGACTTCGCCACCCCGGTCGTCGCCCAGGTCCACGGCTGGTGCCTGGCCGGGGCCACGGAGCTGGCGACGGCGTGCGACCTCGTCTACGTGGCCGCCGACGCCCGCATCGGCTACCCGCCCGTCCGGTCGATGTCGCCGCCCGACATGACCTGGCAGCCGTGGCTGGTCGGCATGCGCCGGGCCATGGAGGCGGTGCTGTTCGGCGACGCCATCACCGGCGAGGAGGCCGTCGCCTGGGGCTTCGCCAACCGCGCCTTCCCCGCCGACCGGCTCGACGACGAGGTCCTCGCCCTCGCCGGCCGGCTGGCCAACGTGCCCCTCGAGCTGCTGGCCCTCAACAAGCGGGCCGTGCACCGGGCCATGGAGGTCATGGGCGTGCGGGCCGGGATCAGGGCGACCACCGAGCTCCAGGCGCTGGCCTTCCACCAGCCGGCGTCGCTGGCCTACCGGGCGACCTTGGCCGACGGGCTCACGGCGGCGCTCGACCGCAGGGACGAGGCGTTCGGCGACTACCGCACCGCAGGAGGGGGAGCGCCGTGAAGCAGCTGAGCGGGCTCGACGCCGGCTTCCTGAGCATGGAGACGTCGACCCAGTACGGGCACGTGTCGTCCCTGATCGTCGTCGACCCGTCGACCGGCAGCGGCGACGTGTACGGCGACGTCCGCCGGGTGTTCGAGGAGCGCCTGCACCTCATGGAGGTGTACCGGCGGAAGCTGGTCGAGGTGCCGTTCGGCCTCGACCTGCCCTACTGGGTCGAGGACCCCGACCTCGACCTCGACTTCCACCTGAGGGAGATCGCCCTGCCGCCGCCCGGCGACGACCGCCAGCTCGGCGACCAGGTGGCGAGGATCGTCGCCCGCCCGCTCGACCGCACCAGGCCGCTCTGG
>DASWMK010000231.1 GCA_036399815.1 Acidimicrobiales bacterium | reverse complement strand
GGGCACGAGGAGGCCGAGGCCGGCGCCGGCGGCGACGGCCACCGGGGCCAGCCCGTCGGCGAGGCGCGACGTGAGGGCGACGGCGGCGAAGCCGATCGTCGCCCCCTTCACCGCCCGGCCCGGCGCCCGGTCGAGGAGGTTGCCGAGGTTGGCGGCGAGGGCGACGAGGGCCCCGTCGGCCAGCAGCCGGCCGACGGCGGCGCCCGGCTCGGCGGCGTGCACGGCGGCCACGCCGACGGCGGCGCCGCCGGCCAGCTTCAGCGCCCCGGTGGTGAGGCGCCCCCCGGCCGCGGCGGCGAGGTGGCCGCGGAACCCGCCGCTCTCCCCGGCGCCGGCGAGGTCGTCGAGCAGGCCGAGGAGCCCGAACCCGGCGACGGCCACGAGGGCCCCCGACGCGATCCGGGGGGCGCCGGTGTCGAGGTCGACCCCGGCGGCGTCGAGCACGGCGGCCACCGCGGCGACGACCAGGGTGGCGAGCGGGACGATGACCCCCGCCGCCGTCGGCACGTCCACCCCCCGCACGTTCGTCCGCAGGAACAGGGGCGCGGCGAACGTCGGCCGGAGGATGGCCCACAGGCCGGCGGCCGCCAGGGCGCCGGCGACCAGCGCGACGACGACGCTCACGCGCCGGCGACGGCCGCCGCAGGGGCGCCGACCCCGGTGGCCGGCCCGGCCACCGCCGGCGCGGCCGCCATCCACACCGGGCCGTCCCGGTCCCTGGCCAGCGCCAGCAGGGTGAGGTACGGCCCCACGTACACGAACATCAGCGCCGTCACGACCACCCCGGAGTCGTTGACCAGCCAGCCGATGACCCCGGCAGCGAGGGTGCCGACCACGCCGGCCCGCAGCGCCGACCGGGGCGGCAGCAGCCGTCGCCACCCGCGGGCCACGACCAGCACGTAGATCATGAACCCGGCCGCGATCGGCACCATCCAGGTCCAGATGGTCGCCCCGAAGACCCGGACGTTGGTCTCCCACTTGCGGGTGACGGTCGTGAGGAATGTGCCCTCGTCGTCGCCGACGTCGGTGACGAACCGGCCGAGGTGGGTGCGCTCGTCGGCCGGCCGCAGCAGGTCGACGGCCGTCGCCGCCACGAGGGCCAGCACGGTGACGGCGACGGCGATGCCGACCGCCCGCCACGTCAGCCGCCGCCCGCTCAGCACGTACCAGGTCAGCGCGAACACCGGGACCAGGGTGAGGATCCCGCCGACGTCGTTGCCGAGCATCGGCGCCCCGTCGGCGACGAGGACGACCACGAGCAGCCCGGCCGCCGTCACCAGCGCCTCCCGGCGGCGGGGCGCGTGCGCGACGTGGATGGCCGCGGCGAGCACGGCCGTCGCCCCGAGCACGGCGAACGCCGTGTTCCCGAACCCGGTGTAGCGGGCCGCGGTGTGCGGCGAGTAGCCGAGCACGCTCGACATCTGGAGCCGGGCGCCGGTGGCCACGTCGACCACGAGGACGGCCACCGTCACCCCGCACGTCCAGCCGAGCGGGCTCAGCGCGTGGCGGCGGGCGCGGCTGGCGACCAGCGCGAGGGCGAGGGCGATGGCGACGAGCACGGCGTGGCTCGGCGCGCCCATCCGGTTGACGCCCGGGATCGCCCTCAGCACGAACGTGGCCAGCGGCCAGGCCGCGAACACGAGCACGAGCAGGCGCAGCGCCCGCCCGACCCTGGTCGGCGGCCGGCCCTGGGCGAGGACGACGGCGGCCAACACGTAGGAGAGCGCCTGCACGACGATGAACGTCAGCGCCATCGGGAAGTAGGCCTCCTCCCGGCCGCCGGCGACGTCGTTCTGCTCGCGGAGGCCGGCGAGGTCGACGGTGCCGCCGTGGTAGCGCAGCGGCGCGCCGATCATCCCCGACGGCACGGGCACGCCGAGGGCGGTGAGGATCGTGGGCGCCAGGTCGGTGAGGGTGACAAGCCCGAGGCGGTTGGTCGACGTCGAGTGGAGGTAGCCGGGGACGACACCGGCCCCGGCGGCGACGACGGGCGTGAGCTCCCACGTGCCGGTCGGCGGGGTGAGGCCGACGACGAGGAGCAGGGTGCCGTCGGGGAGCCGGTCGGCGAGGTCGCCGACGAGGGCGTCCGTGCGGCGGATGGCGGCGGTGCGGGCCGCGGCTGCCTGGTCGGGCAGGGCCTCGGGCTCGAGGGCGGCGGCCCGCTCGGTGTCGCCGGGGTCGACGACGACGACCTCGGCGCCGGTCAGCGCGGCGTCGACGGCGGCGAGCACGGACCCGGCGTCGGCCCTGATCCCGAACGGCGCGGCCGGGTCGTCGACGAGCAGGGACGACCCGTCGACCGAGCCGAGGTCCACCGACCCGGCGCCGTCCATGACGGCCACGCCGGCCGGCCGCCGGACGACGACGTTGCCGCTCGGGTCGACGGTGTCGCCCACGCCGACGACCGCCGTGCGGAGCCCGGCGGCGTGCAGGGCGTCGCCCAGCGCGCCGGGCAGGCTGCTGACCTCGTCCCCCGCGCCGGTGATGGCGGCCGGCGCGCCGAGCACGACGACCTCACCCGGCGCCGGCTCCCCCGTCCGCCGTTCGAGGGCCTCCCTGGCCGTCGCCCCCTCCACCGGGTCCTCGGCCATCCGGGCGTTCTCGGCCTGGGGTGGCGACTCGACCCGGGTGCCGGCGCCGAGGGTGGCGTAGGCCTCGACGGCGGACGGCCGGGTCGACAGGGTGCGCACGCTGGCGTTCGCCATCGCCCCCCGCCGGGCGAGGGCCAGCAGCTCGGGGGTGCGCTCGGAGGTGAGGTCGTCGATGCCGAGGCGGGGGATGCCGACGACCACCACCCGGTCGGCCCCGGCCGTCGCCGCCCGGCTCGACGGCCGGCTGGCCGACCCCGAGGCGACCAGCAGGCCGAGCACGAGGACGGTCACCACCCCGATCAGGCCGACGCGGAGCGCCCTGGAGGTGAGGCGGGGCCACAGCGCCCGCAGCACGTCGACCCCCTGCCGGCCCCGGTGGGCGAACCCGGCCGGTCGCCGGCCCGTGTGGCGGTGGGTGATGGTCGGCACGTCGACCTCGACCACCCGGGCGCCGGCCCGCACGGCGTCGATCGTCATGCCGACCTCGAGGCCGAAGCGGGGCGCGAGGTCGAGCGAGCGCAGCAGCTCGGACCGGACCGCCCGCTGGCCGGACAGCGGCGCCCGCACCGTGCGCCCGGTGGCCCGGCGGATGCCGGCGGTGGCGACGTTCACGACGGTGCGGAAGCCGCCCTTGCGCCCGGCCGACGGGAGGACGGCGATGGTGAGGTCGGCGTCGCCGGCCAGGACGGGGCCGAGCAGGGTCGCCGCGCCGGCCGCCGACTCGCCCAGGTCGGCGTCGATGAGGAGGTGGACGTCGGCGTCGGGGCTGGCGTCCACGCCGGCGGCGACGGCGCCGCCCTTGCCGAGGTTGCGGGGCAGGACGAGCACGTCGGCGCCGGCCGCGCTGGCGGCGGCGGCCGAGCCGTCCGTGGAGCCGTCGTCGACCACCACCACCCGGGTGACGGCGGGGATGGCGAGCAGGGCCCGGACGGTGGCGCCGACGGAGGCCTCGCTGTCCTTGGCCGGCACGACGGCGACGACGACCGGCCGCCCGTCCCCGTCCATGCCCGTCGCCCCGCTCATGCCGCCCCTCCCCTGGCCAGGGCGCGGCGGGGGTGGCGGACCTCGGGCGCGCCGGTGAGGAGGGCGCCGCCGAGATAGGCCGCCCCGCCGACGGCGGCGGCGCCGGCGAGGGCGACGGCCGCCGACCCCCGGGTCCCCCACCCGACCGCCTCGACCACGGCCCAGGCGGCCAGGGCGGCCGCCGCCGCCAGCGCGGCGTCGCGGGCCAGCGCCCCGGCCACCGGCACGGGCCGGCCGAGCAGCGCCCGCACCCGCCCGTGCAGGGCGACGGCGCCGGCCGTGGCGGCGACCGTGTGGGCGATGCCCAGCACGACCACCCTCGTGTCTCCGTCCACGGCGGCCTGGAGGGCGACCATCAGCACGGTGGCCCCGGCGGCGACGGCCAGGTTCACATACGTCGGCCAGCGCACGTCGTCGAGGGCGTAGCAGGCCCGGGTGAGCAGGAACGAGAGCCCGTAGCCGGGCAGGCCGAGGGCGTAGGCGGCGAGGACGGCGGCGACGAGGCGGGCGCCGTCGGCGTCGAGCGCGCCCAGGCGGACGAGGGCGAGCGCCGGCGCCGCGGCCACGGCCAGCAGGGCCGCCGCCGGCACGACGAGGAACGCCGTCCACCGGACGCCGCCGCCCACGTCGGCCGCGAACGCCGCGTGCCGGCCCCCGGCGGCGTCGGCGGCCAGCCGGGGGTAGAGCGCGGTGAACACGGGGTTGGCCAGGAGGGCGAACGGCAGGAGGAAGAACGTCCAGGCGTACTGGTAGGCGACGACGCCGCCCTCGACCGGGTTGGCGAGCACGATCGTCACCCCGACCAGCGCCCAGTTGAGGCCGGCGTGGCCGGCGGCCCACACCCCCCGGCCCATGAGGTCGCGCGTCCGCTCCCCCTCGGTCGACCAGTTCGGCCGGGCCGCCAGCCCCGCCCGCCGCACGGCCACCAGCGGCACGACCGTCATGGCGACCACGCCGGCCGTCGTCCCGGCGGCGAGCAGGAGCTTCTCGGCGAGGTCGAGGCCGAGGGTCGTGTCGCTGCCCCGCATGGCCCGGAAGGCGACCATGGTGGCGATCACGACGACGTTGTTGGCCACCGGTGCGACCGCGGCGGCCACGAACCGGCGGTCGGCGTGGAGCAGCGCCGTCGCCACCGCGCCGACGGCGTACAGCAGCACCTGGGGCAGGAAGAACCAGAGCAGGAAGGCGCCGAGGCGGACCTGGGCGTCGCGGAGGTCGCCGCCGTCCACGCCAAGGGTCAGCAGGCGCATCACCTGGGACGCGGCCAGGACGCCGACGGCGACGATGGCCCCGAGCACGGCCAGCCCGCGGGCCAGGACGGCCGCCGCCAGGCGGGCCGCGCCCCGCCGGTC
>DASWMK010000230.1 GCA_036399815.1 Acidimicrobiales bacterium | reverse complement strand
CGTGAACGACACCGACGGATTCGCGTCGTGCAACACCTTCGTGATCGCCGCCGTCAACGTCGTCTTCCCATGATCGATATGACCCATCGTCCCCACATTCAAATGGGGCTTCGTACGCTCGAACTTCGCCTTGGCCATGGGGGGACACTCCGTTGTGGGTCGCTGGTGGTCGGGGTTCGGTGGCGGCGGTCGGACTCGAACCGACGACTCCTCGATTATGAGCCGAGTGCTCTTACCAACTGAGCTACGCCGCCAGGGATGGCGAGCCCCCTGCCGGAATCGAACCGGCGACACCAGCCTTACCATGGCTGTGCTCTGCCGACTGAGCTAAGGGGGCGCGGCACGGCGGCGCTCGGCCGACGACCGACCAGCCATCATACCCGGGCCGCGAGAGGGCCCCTCAAGGCCGGCCCCGCGCCGGCCGATCCTGACGACGTGCGCTACGAGCGGCTGGTGATCGAGGCGGGCAGCAACACGTTCACGCTCAACCTCCACCCCCGCCTGACCGTGATCGCCGGGGTCGGACGGCTGGAGCGGGAGAGCCTGGCCGGCGAGCTCATCGGCGCGCTCGGCAGCAGCCGCCCCGGCGTCCACATGGAGCTCGTGGAGGACGACGGGCGGCGCCTCGCCGTGTTCCGGCCCCACGGCGCCCGCCACCGGGTGGTCGACGTGAACGAGGCCGTCGACGTCAGCCGGGAGTTCGCCGGCGAGGGCGGCCGCATCGACCTGCTGGGCAAGGCCGGCCTCGACCTGCTGGCCGCCCGCCGCTCCATGCGCCTCACCGCCAGCGAGCTGCGCTCGGACTCCCAGGGCGACGAGAACGTGCGCCGCCTCGCCGCCGTCGACCAGGGCCTGCTCTGGGCCGCGGCCGAGCGCCTGCGGGCCGCCGAGGAGCGGCTCCAGGAGGAGGCCGAGGCCGTCGGGTCGGCGCCCGAGGACGCCGAGGTCGTCGAGCGCATCGAGCGCCGCCACGAGGACTTCGAGCGGGCCCTCGCCAAGCACGAGAGCGTCCGCCACCACGCCATCTTCATCGGCGGGGCGTGCGCGCTGGCCGCCATCCCGGCCGCGCTGATGAACCGGCTGACCGCCTTCCCGTTCCTCGCCGTCGCCGCCGTGACGACGATCGTGTCGATCGTGTTCCGCCGCCGCCTGGAGCGGGCCAGGGCGGCCGAGCAGGAGGCGCTGGCCGACGCCGGCGCCCAGTCCTACCTGGGCTTCCACCTCCAGCGGGTCAACGGCCTGCTGTCCACCGACCAGAGCCGCCGGCGGCTGATGCAGGCGGCCGAGGACCACCGCGACGCGCTGGCCGCCTGGCAGGCCCTGGCCGGCGACGTGCCCGCCGAGTGGGCCGTCGAACGCCAGGAGGAGGTCATGGCGGCCGCGCTCCTGCGCAAGGACGTGGACGCGCTCGGCACGATGTCGTCGACGGCGCCGAGCATGGGCGGGCAGGCCACCGCCGACCTCGCCCACGTGCTCGTCGGCCGGATGAGCACGCTCCGGGCCGTCGGCCCGAACGCCGAGAGCCTGCCGCTCGTGCTCGACGACCCGTTCACCGACCTCGAGCGGTCGGTCAAGCCGTCGCTGCTGGAGCTGCTCAGCCGCTCGGGCGGGTCGCCGCAGGTGATCTTCCTCACCGAGGACGAGGACGTGGCCTCCTGGGCCCGGCTGGAAGCGCTCACCGGCGACCTCGCCATCCTCGAGCCGACCCCCGAGTCCGAGCCCCGGCCCCACTCCGTCGCCGTCTGAGGCGTAGCGTTCCCCCCGGAGAAGGGGGGAGCGATGCGCAAGCTCGTCGTCGTCGTGCTCGTCCTCGGCACGCTGGGTTGGGGGTCGCCGCCGGCCGGCGCGACCTTCCCGGGGTTGAACGGGATGGTCACCTGGGCCAGGACGCGGTTCTCGCAGGACCAGGAGCTCTGGGGGCGCGACCTGTCCACGGGCAGGACCGTCCAGATCACCCACAACGAGCGGCCCGACTTCGAGCCGGCGTGGGCGCCCGACGGGCGGCACCTCGCGTTCACGTCGTGCACGTCGTCGGACTGCGACGTCTGGATCGCCGCCGCCGACGGGACCGGGGAGACCAACGTCACCCAGAACGAGGGCCAGGCCGACCGGTGGCCGTCGTGGTCGCCCGACGGGCGGTGGCTCGTCTACTCGAGCCAGAACTTCGACGGGACGAGCAGCATCTCGGTCATCAGGGTCGACGGGACCGGCCGGCGCCAGCTGGTCGACGACACGTTCTCGAACGAGCAGCCGTCCTGGTCGCCGAACGGCCGGTGGATCGCGTTCGCCAGCAACCGGGCCGGCACCTTCGACCTGTGGCGGATGGACCCACGGGGCGGGAACGTCCAGCGCCTGACGCCGACCGACGGCGTGCAGGAGGGGAACCCGGACTGGAGCCCGGACGGGTCCACGATCGCCTTCGACGCCTGCATCAGCACGACGTTCCCCTGCCCCGGGTTCCACCCGAACTACGAGATCTACGTCCTCACCGGCAGCGGGCTCGTCCAGCGGCTGACCAACGCCTCGAACATCGACTGGAACCCGGCCTGGTCGCCCGACGGCAGCTCGATCGTGTTCCGCAGCGACCGCACCCACTACACGGCGCTGTGGCTCATGAACGCCGACGGGACCAACGAGCGGATCCTCACCCCCCAGCAGTTCATGGGCGGCGTCGACCCGGCCTGGCAGCCGCTGCCCGTCCCCGACTGACGGGAGCTAGTGCGCGTCGAAGAAGTCGAGGATGAGGTCGGTGGCCGAGATCTCCCTGGTGGTCTCGCCGAGGGGGGCGAGCTCGGCCGCCGCCCCCGGCCAGGTGTGGCCGCCGCCCTCGACGGCGTAGAGCACGACGTCGGACCCGGCCTCGCAGCCCGACCAGGCCAGCCGGCGGATGCCGTCGGCCGGCTCGTCCTCGGCCGGGCCGCCGTCGCAGCCGTCGTGGTTGGCCCAGTCCTGCATGGTCGTCTCCTCGGGCGGGACGGGCAGGCCGTTGGCCGCGGCCGCCGCCACCGGGGCGATCGGGCCGCCCTCGTAGGGGACGATCGGGTCGGCGGTGCCGTGGAAGGAGATGACGGCGACCGGCGTCGTCCGCGCGCAGTCGGGCGAGTAGAAGTTGGCGGTCACCATGGCCGCCGCCGCCAGCCGGTCGCCGAGGGCGCAGGCCAGCCGGGCGCTCATCGCCGCCCCGTTCGACATGCCGGCCGCGTACTCCCGGTCGGCGTCCACGCAGAGGGTCGCCTCGAGGTGGTCGTAGAGGTCGGCGGAGAAGGCCACGTCGTCGACCTCGCCGGCGACCGGCGGCAGGAACACCCAGCGGGGCGGGTCGCCGAGCGCCTGGGGGGTGGCGACGGCGTAGCCCCGCCCGGCGCCGGCCGTGCCGAGCCCCGAGTAGGCCGCCTGCTGCTCGGCGTTGGACCCGTACCCGTGGAAGTTCACGATCACCGGGACCGGGCCGGTGCCGTCGTAGCCGTCGGGGAGGTCGAGGAGGTAGGTGCGCTCGTGGCCGCCCGACGTGAGGCTCCCCTCGGCGCCCGGGTCGGCGTCGCGGCCGGCGCAGGCCGGCTCGGTGACGGGGGCCGCCGCAGGCGTCGTCGTCGTCGTCGTGGTCGTCGACGGCGTGGGGAGCGCCGCCGCCTCGCCGTCCGCCCCGTCGCCCGAGGACGAGCAGGCCGCCACCAGCGCGAGGGCGGCGAGCAGGGCGGCGGCACGGGTCACGCCGCCACTGTCGCACGGTGGTGGGCCGGGAAGGATTCGAACCTCCGTAGGCGTAAGCCGGCAGGTTTACAGCCTGCTCCCTTTGGCCACTCGGGCACCGACCCTTGGGGCGCTCGACGATAGCGCGGGTACCGTGGCCTCCATGCCGACCTTCGACGTGGTGTCCGAGGTCGATCTCCAGGAGGTCCGCAACGCCGTGGACCAGGCCCGCCGGGAGATCGGGACCCGCTTCGACTTCAAGAACACGGCCTCGACGATCGACCTCGGCGACGGCGAGATCACCCTGCACTCCTCGACCGAGGACCGCCTGGCCGCCCTCCGCGTCGTGCTCGAGGAGAAGCTCGTGCGCCGCAAGGTGTCGCTGAAGGCGCTCTCCTACGGCAAGGTCGAGGAGGCCTCGGGCGGGGCCGCCCGCCAGCGGGCGACGATCTCGGCCGGCATCTCCGCCGACAAGGCGAGGGAGCTGAACAAGTTCATCAAGGGGCTGAACCTGAAGGGCGTGCAGTCGCAGTCCCAGGGCGACCAGCTGCGGGTGAGCGGGAAGAAGCGCGACGACCTCCAGGCCGTCATCGCCGCGCTCAAGGAGGGGGACTTCGGCGTCCCGCTCCAGTTCACGAACTTCAGGGACTGAGCGACCCCGACAGGATCGGCGGCAGCAGCGGGCTGAGGAAGGCCGCCGCCCCCGCCCTCGCCTCCTGCCACTCGGCCAGCCGGGCCACCGCGTCCCAGTCGACCTGGTCGAAGTCCACGCCGTCGGTGGTCGCCGTGGAGCCCGGCGCGGCCGCCGGCGGCGCGGCCGGCGCGGCGGCCGGCCCGGTCGGGAGGGCGACGGCGGCCTCGGACGGGTCGTCGTCGTACAGCTCGCGCACGATCGTGGTGCCGACGAGCGACTGCGGGGCCGGCGGCCGGAACGAGGCCAGCAGCTCGGGCACCCTGGCCTCGGCGTCGAGGAGCCACTGGTCGAGGATCGGCTTGGGGTCGACGGCGTCGCCGCCCTGCGGGTGGACCTCGAAGTGGACGTGCGGCGGGCCGCCCCTGGCGTTGCCCGAGTCGCCCACGAACCCGACGACCTGGCCGGTGTGGACGGGCACGCCGGTGGCGATCCCGTCGGCCAGGCCGCTCATGTGGGCCATGTAGTAGTAGGTGCCGTCGGGCTCGGTGACCGTGACGGACAGGCCGCCGAGCGTGCCGTTGCCGACCCGGGCGACGCCGTCGGCCGGCGAGCGGATGGGCAGGCCGTAGTCGGCGAGCACGTCACAGCCCTGGTGGAACCGGAAGGCCGGGCCCCAGCG
The DNA here is from genome assembly GCA_036399815.1 of Acidimicrobiales bacterium. Classification (NCBI taxonomy): domain Bacteria; kingdom Bacillati; phylum Actinomycetota; class Acidimicrobiia; order Acidimicrobiales; species Acidimicrobiales bacterium. Next base: position 7,901 of record DASWMK010000230.1, on the reverse strand, counting down.
GGGGAAGAGGAAGTCGTCGCTGAAGTGGGCCGGGCCGGCGATCGGGAAGCGCCCGCTGCCGAGGATGGCCGCCTCCTGGGCCGTCATGCCCAGCCCCTCGAGCGGGGCCAGCGCCGCGAGCAGACGGGAGTTGTCGTTCGGCGGGGTGCGGGGGTGGGCGTCGATGATGGCCTGGGCCCAGGCCGGGCCCGGGATGCCGCCGGCCGGCGGGACCCACCAGTTGCCGCCGCTCGACGAGGAGCCGCCGCTGCCGCCCGACGGGGGCGCCGTGGTCGGCGGCGTGGTCGGGCCGGGCGCCGGCTGGGAGGGGGACGGGGTGGACGGGGGCGGCGTCGTCGGGCCGGGCCGGTGCCCCCCGCCCCCGCCACCACCGCCGGAGGGGGGAGCGGTGGTGGTGGGGGACGGGGTCGGCACGGGCAGCTGGGCGCCGGCCGGGACGGCCGCCCACCCGGCGAGCGAGGCGGCGGCGACCACGGCGGCGGCGGCGAGGCAGGTCGGTCGCATCTCGGGGGACGGGTTCGCCGTCACCCCCTCGACCTCCTGCCGGACCTCCTGCCGGGATCAGCGCCAGGCGCCGGACCGGAGGCGGGCGACGCGGTCCTCGGTCGCGGGGTGGGTCCTGAAGAGGTTGGCGAAGTTGACGTTCCGGCCGGTGAGCGGGTTCACGATGAACGCCTGCGCGTGGGCCGGGTCGATGTCCATCGGGATGCGGCGGGCGCCGACCTCGAGCTTCTCGAGGGCCCTGGCCAGCGGCTCGCCGTCGCCGATCAGGCGGGCGCCGGTGCGGTCGGCCTCGAACTCCCGGCTGCGGCTGAGCGCCATCTGGAGCAGGCCGGCGGCCAGCGGGGCGAGGAACGCCATGGCCAGCAGGGCGATCGGGTTGTCGCCGTCGTCGTCGCGGCCGCCGAAGAAGGCGGCGAAGCGGAGGATGCTGGCGATGAACGTGATGCCCATGGCGACGGCGGCGGCTACCGACCCGATCAGGATGTCCCGGTTGCCGACGTGGCTGATCTCGTGGGCGAGCACCCCCCGCAGCTCGTCCCAGTCGAGGATCTGGAGGATCCCCCTCGTGACGGCGACGGCGGCGTGGTCGGGGTTGCGCCCGGTGGCGAACGCGTTGGGCTGGAGGTCGGGGGTGACGTAGAGCTTCGGCATCGGCATGCCGGCCCGGCTGGTCAGCTCCCGGACGATGGCGTGGTACTCGGGCATCTCGGCCTCGGTGACCGGCACGGCCCGGGCCGCCTTGATGGCGATGACGTCGCTCTTCCAGTAGGACACGCCGACCACGGCGAGGCCGATGGCCAAGCCGACGATGGCGCCGTTGCCGCCCCACAGCGCGCCGCCGACGACCACGAGCAGGCCGCCCAGCGCCGCCAGGAGCACGTAGGTCTTGAACGTGTTCTTCATAGCTGTCCTCGTCAACGCCGGGAGCCGGCCGGGTAGTTCCTGCCGTCGCTCAGTCGTAATAGCCGGAGTGGAGGTAGATGCAGGGCACCCCCTCGTCCCTGAACATGTCGACGTTCCGGCGGTCGTCCTCGAACGCGAGGCGCAGGTCGAGCCCGACGGCCCGCAGCTCGCCGACCGTCCGGTGCTTGAAGTCCCTCGCCGAGAGCAGCCCGGTCGTCCGCTCCCGCATGACGAGCAGGTCCCAGCGGACGTCGTAGCGCTCCAGCCACCGCACGGTCTGGGGCTGGACCCGGATGGGCCTCGCCGTCAGCAGCACGACGTGCAGGCCGGGGTCGAGCACCTCGAGCAGCCGCCCGACCTCGTCGATGAGCGGGTCCTCCCCGCACGCGTCGAAGAACGCCCGCCAGTCCCTGGTCGGGTGCTCGAGGTAGTGCTGGCGGCCGGCGGCGTCGGACAGCACGCCGTCGATGTCGAACACGACGGCCGGGCCGGGGCGGACGGCCCCGGCCCGCCAGCGCCAGTTGCCGTGCTCCCCGGCGCTACTCGTTGGAGCCCTTCTTCGACCCGGTCAGCTCGCTCTCGTCGAGGGACGTGAGCACGCACAGCACCTCGTGGTCGTCGGCCTCGTTCCAGCTCTCCTCGGACGGCTTGATCGAGAAGTAGCCGTAGATCGACTCCGCGTACGGGATGCCGACGTAGCCCTCGAAGGCGGACAGGCAGCGCTCCTCCGCCTCGGAGCTCACCGCCTCGTCGCCGGGGTAGTCGTCGCCCTCGATGTCGAAGGTCTCGTAGACCTCCCCGAAGTGGGCCTCGTCGCAGTCGACCGTGTCGAAGTCCTCGATCGAGCCGAGGTCGTCTGGCCGCTCGAAGCACTCGCCGACATCCGCGGTGGCCACGCTCTTCGAGCAGGCCAGGGTGGTGGCGGCCACGAGGGCGGCCAGGAGCAGCAGGCGACGGATCATGGCCGGGGAGTGTACGGAGGCTCAGCCCTCCTGGGGCGCCTCCGCGGCCCGCCGCCGGATCTCGTCGACCACCGAGGCGTCGGCCAAGGTCGTCGTGTCGCCGAGGTCGCGGCCCTCGGCCACGTCGCGGAGCAGCCGGCGCATGATCTTGCCGGACCGGGTCTTCGGGAGCTCGTCGGTGAAGATGATCGTCTTCGGCCGGCTGATGGCCCCGATCTTCTTGCTGACGTGGCCGCGCAGCTCCTGGCCGAGCTCCTCGCTCGCCTCGGTCGTGCCCTTGACGGTGACGAAGGCGATGATGGCCTGGCCGGTGGTCTCGTCCTTGGCCCCGACGACGGCGGCCTCGGCCACCTTCGGGTGGTCGACGAGGGCCGACTCGACCTCGGTGGTCGACACCCGGTGCCCGGACACGTTCATGACGTCGTCGACCCGGCCGAGCAGCCAGAAGTAGCCCTCGTTGTCGATCTTGGCCCCGTCGCCGGCGAAGTAGCGGCCCTCGTACCGGCTCCAGTACGTCTCCCGGTAGCGCTCGGGGTCGCCCCAGATGCCCCGCAGCATCGACGGCCACGGGCGGGTGAGGGTGAGGTAGCCGCCGCCCTTCTCGACCGACCGGCCGGCGTCGTCCACCACCTCGGCGCCGATGCCGGGCAGCGGGAAGGTCGCCGAGCCCGGCTTGGTGGTCGTGGCCCCCGGCAGCGGGCTGATCATGATGGCGCCGGTCTCGGTCTGCCACCACGTGTCGACGACCGGGGTGCGGCCGCCGCCGATGTGCTGCTGGTACCAGATCCAGGCCTCGGGGTTGATGGGCTCGCCCACCGAGCCGAGGAGGCGCAGGCTCGACAGGTCGTGGCGCTCGGGCTCCTGGGTGCCCCACTTCATGAACGTCCGGATGGCCGTCGGCGCCGTGTAGAGGATGGTCACCCCGTAGCGCTCGACGATGTCCCACCACCGGTCCTTGCCCGGGTGGTCGGGGGTGCCCTCGTACATCACCGAGGTCGCCCCGTTGGCGAGGGGCCCGTAGACGATGTAGCTGTGCCCGGTCACCCAGCCGATGTCGGCCGCGCACCAGTACACGTCGGTGTCGGGGTGGAGGTCGAACACGTACCGGTGGGTGAACGCGACCTGGGTGAGGTAGCCGCCGGTCGTGTGCATGATGCCCTTGGGCTTGGCCGTGGTGCCCGACGTGTAGAGCAGGTACAGCAGGTCCTCGCTGTCCACCGGCTCGCACGGGCAGTCGGCCTCGGCCTCGGCCATCAGCTCGTGGTACCAGCGGTCCCGGCCGTCCTCCATGTGCACGTCGGCCTCGGTGCGGCGCACGACGACCACGTGCTCGATGGTCGGGGTGTTGGCGACGGCCACGTCGGCGTTGGCCTTCAGCGGGACCGCGCTCCCCCGCCGCCAGCCGCCGTCCGCCGTGATCAGCACCTTGGCCTCGGCGTCGTTGATGCGGTCGGCCAGGGCGTCGGAGGAGAACCCGCCGAACACGACCGAGTGGGGGGCGCCGATGCGGGCGCAGGCCAGCATGGCGACCGGCAGCTCCGGGATCATCGGCAGGTAGATGTTGACCCGGTCGCCCTTGCGCACGCCGAGGCCCTTCAGCACGTTGGCGAAGCGCTGGACCTCGGCGAGCAGGTCGGCGTAGGTGATCGTCCGCTTGTCGCCGGGCTCGCCCTCCCAGTGGAACGCCACCCGGTCGCCCCGGCCGGCGGCGACGTGGCGGTCCAGGCAGTTGTGGGCGACGTTCAGCTTCCCGCCCACGAACCACTTGGCGAAGGGCAGGTCCCACTCGCAGATCGTGTGCCACTCCTGGTCCCAGTCGAGCAGGTCGGCGGCCTGCCGCGCCCAGAACCCCTCGACGTCCTTGTCGGCCTCGTCGTACAACGACGTGTCGGTGACGAGGGCGTCGGCCTTGAACCAGTCCGGCGGCGGGAAGCTCCGCTCCTCGACGAGCCAGTCCTCGATCGCCGCCTGTCGAGTGTCGTCGCTCATGACCGGAGCCTACGTCTGCCACTCCAGCACGGTGAAGGCCCCGAGGCCGGCCGGGTCGAGGAGGGCCTCGGCCTCCCTCGCCCGGCTCCTCGCCCGGAGCGCGGCGAGGTCGCCGACGGCGGCCCGCTCGGCCCACACCCGGCGACCCTCCTCGACCAGCTCGTCGATGCCGAGGGCGGCGAGGGCCTCGGCCTGGGTGGCCCTCGCCACCGGAGCGCGGACCCTGGCCAGCTGGTCCTCGGCCACGTCGCAGGTGAGGTCCTGGGTGCCGAGGTCGGCGAGGGGCGGCCCGCCCCGCTCGTGGCCCCGGTAGGTGCGCAGCCACCCGGCGAAGCCCCGCCCGGCCAGCTCGGCCGTCGTCGGCACCGTGTAGTCGACGACCACGACCCGCACCGAGGGGGCGACGGCCAGGGCGGCGGCCAGCCAGGCGGCGGCCGCCTGCTGGAGCGGGATGCGGGTGCCGTCGGTGGCCTCGGGCACGAGCGCGTCCGCCCTCGCCGCCACGTCGGGCGGGGCCTCGACCGGCACCTCCTCGAGGCCGCCGGCCCCGGCGCCGACGCGGACCTCGCACCACCGGCCGTCGCGGCGCTCGACCACGTCGAAGGGCAGGTTGTCGAGCAGCTCGTTGGCCAGCACCGCGACCGGGCCGTCGAGCCCGGCCGGCAGCTCGCCCAGGCTGGTGACCACCGGCCCGCCGCCCGCGCTGTCGAGCTCGACCTCCCGCGGCGCCGACCAGGGCAGGTGCCGGGCGTGCTCGGCCCGCAGGGCGGCCGACCGCTCGACCAGCACGTAGCGGAGGGCGCCGGCGCACGCCGGGGCGGCGGCGAGGACCGTCCGGGCCAGGGTCCCCCGCCCGGCGCCGGCCTCCACCACCAGCCACGGGTCGGGCCGGCCGGCGTCGGCCCACCACCGGTCGAGCGCCCTGGCGACGAGCGCCCCGAACAGCGGGCCCACCTCCGGGGCGGTCAGGAAGTCGCCCCGCCGGCCGGCCGCGCCGCCGCTCGCGTAGAAGCCGAGCTCGGGGTCGTAGAGGGCGGCCTCCACGACCTCCGCGTACGGGAGCGGGCCGAGCCGGGCGATCCTCGCCGCGACCCGCTCCTCGAGGCGGTTCGTGGGCTCAGCCCCCGAGGGCGACGAGGTCGCCGAGGTCGCCGAGGCGGGTGGCGATCCCGGGCAGCACGCCGAACAGCAGGGTGGCCGCCGCCGTCAGGGCCACGGCCGCGGCCAGCGCGACGGGGACCCGCACGGGCGTGCGGTCCTCGTCGGGCACGGGCCGGAAGAACATCTCCCTCGCCACGGACGCGTAGTAGAAGAGCCCGATCACCGAGTTGACGGCGGCGATCACGGCCAGGGCGACGGCCCAGCCGTCGGCGTCGGTGAGCAGGGCCCTGAACACCACGAACTTGGCCATCCAGCCGCCGAGCGGGGGGATGCCGGCCAGGGAGAACAGGAACACGCCCATCACCACGGCGAGGCCGGGGGCGTACTCGAACAGCCCGCCGTAGGAGGCGATCGTGCCCGACCGGGTCTTGCGGGCGACGGCGATGACGACGGCGAACGCGCCGAGGTTCATCGCCGCGTAGATCACGAGGTAGGTGACGATGGCCGTGAGCGCGTTCTCGGTGGCCGCGTCGCTCGCCTGCACGGCGACGAACGGGAGCAGGATGAACCCGCCCTGGGCCACCGACGAGTAGGCCAGCAGCCGCACCACGTTGGTCTGGCGCAGGGCGATCAGGTTGCCGACCGTCATCGTCACCGCGCACAGCACCCAGAACAGCGGGCGGTACACGTCCTCCCGCCCGAGGAAGCCGACCAGCACGAGCTGGAGGAGGGCGACGAACCCGGCCGCCTTCGACGCCACCGACAGGAAGGCGGTGATCGGGGTGGGGGCGCCCTCGTACGTGTCCGGCGCCCAGGTGTGGAAGGGCACGGCCGACACCTTGAACAGGAACCCGATCAGCACGAACATGATCCCGACGGTGACGACCGGCTGGCTGTCGCCGACGCTCACCGCGTCGCGGATGCCGGCGAGGACGGTCGTGCCGCTCACGCCGTACACCAGCGACATCCCGTAGAGCATGATCGCCGAGGCGAACACGCCCATCAGGTAGTACTTCAGCCCGGCCTCGTTGCCCCTCAGGTCGCGCTTGCGCCAGCCGGCGAGCAGGTAGGCGGGGATCGACAGCAGCTCGAGGGCGACGAAGATCGACACCAGGTCCCTCGACGAGGCCATCACCACCATGCCGAGGACCGACGACAGCAGCAGGAAGTAGTACTCGCCCTGGGCGTAGTCGCCCTCGCCGATGTCGTTGGTCGACATGAGGACGGTGACGTAGCCCGCCACCAGCAGCAGGCCCTTCATCACCAGCGCGAAGTCGTCGACCACGTAGGCGCCGCCGAACAGCGACCGGTCCGTCCCGTCGACGGCCAGGGTCAGGATCGGCAGCAGCGGGGCGAGGAGCCCGAAGGCGCCGACCGTCGACGCCGTCCACCGGCTCTCGTCCGGGGCGACGAGGTCGACGAGCAGGAGGACGACCAGCGCCACGGTGAGGACGATCTCGGGCGCGAGCGCGTGGTAGTCGAGGTTCGGCGCGTCGAAGGCGGCCTGGGCGAGGACGTGCACGGCCTAGATCCCGAGGGCTCGCATCACGGCGTCGTCGGTCACCCCGAACAGCAGGTTCGGGTAGACGCCGAGGGCGACGATGAGCGCCAGCATCGGCGCCCAGGCCAGCCACTCGGGCACGTGCACGTCGGAGATGTGCTCGTGGACGAACTCCTCCCTGGGCGTGCCGAACGCCGTCTTCTGGAGCATCCACAGCAGGTAGCCGGCGGCGAACACGGTGCCGATGGCGGCGACGACCATGTAGACCCTGAACAGCTCCTCGGAGAGGGCCTCGTGGGGCGAGTAGGCCGACAGGATGGCCGGGAACTCGCCCCAGAACCCGGCCAGGCCGGGCAGGCCGAGCGAGGCCATCGCGCAGAACCCGAGGATCCAGCCGAGCCGGGGCGCCGACACGAGCAGGCCGCCGAGCCGCCCCATGTCGAGGGTGTGGTAGCGGTCCTTCACCGAGCCGGCCAGGAAGAACAGCATCCCGGTGATCAGGCCGTGGGCGACCATGCCGAAGATGGCGGCGTTGAAGCCGAAGTCGGTGAGGGTCGAGATGCCGAGCATCACGAACCCCATGTGGGCCACCGACGAGAAGGCGATCAGCCGCTTCATGTCGGTCTGGGCCAGGCAGCCGAGCGCGCCGTAGATGATGCCGACCACCGCCAGCGCCCCGATCCACGGCGCCCACGACTGGGCCGCCTCGGGCAGGATCGGCACGGCCACCCGGATGAACCCGTAGGTGCCGAGCTTCAGGAGGACGGCGGCCAGGATCACCGAGCCCACCGTGGGCGCCTCGGTGTGGGCGTCGGGCAACCAGGTGTGGAACGGGAACATCGGCACCTTGATGGCGAACCCGATGAACAGCGCCCCGAAGATGAGCAGCTGGGTGTCGTGGTCGATGGCGTCCGTGGCCCGCTCGATCAGGAGCGGGATCG
>DASWMK010000229.1 GCA_036399815.1 Acidimicrobiales bacterium | reverse complement strand
GGCGGGGCGGGCAGCGTCGCCAGGCTCACCCGGGGGACGCTACGGGCGCGTCCCTCACGGGGCGCGAACGGGGCGCTTACGGTTCCCGAAACCTCCCGCCCCGCCCCGGTCGGGCCGGAGGGGCCGTCGGTACGGTCCGCCGCGTGCCCGACGTCGTGCTCCCCGTGCTGGACGAGGCCGGGGCCCTCCCCGGCCTGCTCGCCGCCCTCCCCGCCGGCTACCGCCCGATCGTGGTCGACAACGGCTCGACCGACGGCTCCGGCGACCTCGCCAGGGCCCTCGGCGCCGCCGTCGTCGACGAGCCCCGCCGCGGCTTCGGCGCCGCCTGCTGGGCGGGGCTGTCGGCGGCGACGGCCGACGTCGTCTGCTTCATGGACGCCGACGGCTCCCTCGACCCGGCCGACCTGCCGCTCGTGGCCGGGCCGGTCGAGGTTGGCGCCGCCGACCTCGTGCTCGGCGCCCGCGTGGCCGACCGGGGCGCCTGGCCGGTGCACGCCAGGGTGGCCAACCGGGTGCTGGCCGCCGAGCTCGGGCGGCGCACCGGAGCCCGCCTCGCCGACCTCGGGCCCATGCGGGCCGCCCGCCGGGCCGACCTCGTCGCCCTCGGCATCGCCGACCGGCGGTTCGGGTGGCCCCTCGAGATGGTGCTGCGGGCGGCGAACGCCGGCTGGCGGGTCGCCGAGGTGCCCGTCCGCTACCGGGCGAGGACGGGCCGGTCGAAGGTGACGGGGACGGTCAGGGGCACGGTGCGGACCGTCCGGGACATGGCCGCGGTGCTGCGGTGACGGCCGCCGTCACCCTGCTCGTGCTGGCCAAGGCGCCCGTCCCCGGCCGGGTGAAGACCCGGCTGTGCCCGCCGTGCTCGCCGGCCGAGGCGGCCGCCCTGGCCGGGGCGGCGCTGGCCGACACCCTCGACGCCGTGCTCGCCACCCCGGCCCGGCGCCGGGTGCTGGTCCTCGACGGCGACCCGGGGCCGGGCCTGCCGGCCGGCGTCGACGTCGTCGCCCAGCGGGGCCGGGGCCTCGACGAGCGCCTGGCCGCCGCCTTCGCCGACGCCGCCGACGGCCCCGCGCTCCTCGTCGGGATGGACACCCCGCAGGTCACCCCGGCCCTGCTGGCCGCGGCGGCCGCCGCGCTGGTGGCCCCGGGGGTGGACGCCGTGCTCGGGCCGGCCGTTGACGGGGGGTGGTGGGCCGCCGGCCTGCGCCGGCCCGACCCGCTCGCCTTCCTCGGGGTGCCGACCAGCACCCCGGGGACCGGCGAGGCCCAGCGCCGCCGGCTGGCCGCCCTCGGCCTGGCCGTCGCCGCCTTGCCGACCCTCCGCGACGTCGACACGATCGCCGACGCCGCCGCCGTCGCCGCCGCCGCCCCCCACACCCGCTTCGCCCGCCGCCTCGCCGCCACGGCGAGCCGGGTGGCATGACGGCCGCCGCCCGCTCCGCGCCGCCCCCGCGCCACTGCCGAGAGGCGGGCGGCGTGACGGCCGTGGCGCTCGTGGCCGACGACGGGGCGGCCGTGCCCCTCGACGCCGACCGGTGGGTGGGGGCGCCGACGGCCGAGGACGGGTCGCTGCTCGACCGTTGCTGCGGGCCGGTGCTCGACGTCGGCTGCGGCCCCGGCCGCCTGGTCGCCGCCCTCGCCGCCGCCGGCGTGCCGGCCCTCGGCGTCGACGTCGCCCCGGGCGCCGTCCGCCTGGCCAGGGCCAGGGGCGCCGACGCCGTCGTCGCCTCCGTCTTCTCCCCGCTCCCGCTCACCGGCCGGTGGGGGACGGTGCTGCTGGCCGACGGCAACGTCGGCATCGGCGGCCGGCCGGCCGCCCTGCTGGCCCGGGTGGCCGCCCTGCTCCGCCCCGGCGGCCGCCTGCTCGTCGAGCTCGACCCGCCCGGCTCGCCGACGTGGTCGTTCCGGGCCCGGCTGGCGAGGGACGGGGTGCCGTCCGGG
>DASWMK010000228.1 GCA_036399815.1 Acidimicrobiales bacterium | reverse complement strand
GGTCGACGCCGGCGGCGACGTGGCGGTCGATGACGGACGGCGGCGGCGGGCACCCGTAGGCCTGCACCGACACCGCCGGGCGGGCCCGCCCGGCGGCGTCGGCCATCGCCGCCAGGGTGGCCATCCGCTCGGCCAGGGGCGGGCGGCCGGGCGCCGGCATGGCCAGCCACTCGTCGCCGTACTCGACCACCCGGCCGAGGACGCCGTCGCCGTGGCCGCCGACGAGGATCGGCGGGTGGGGCCGCTGGAGCGGCTTGGGCCACGACCACAGCTCGGAGAAGCGGACGTGCTCGCCGGCGAAGGCCGCCGTGTCCTGCGTCCAGATGGCCTTCATGGCGAGGACCCGCTCCCTGGTCACCGCCCACCGGTCCCGCCCGGCCACGCCGTGGTTCGCCACCTCCTGCACGTTCCACCCGGCGCCGACCCCGAGCACCACCCGCCCGCCGGACAGCACGTCGAGCGACGCCACCGTCTTGGCCAGCGCGATCGGCTCGCGGGCGGGCACGAGGCACACGCCGACGCCGACCCGCAGGGTGGTGGTCGCCGCGGCCGCGAACGCCACGGCGACGAACGGGTCGTAGGTCCGCCGGTGATGGTCGGGGAGGTCGCCGCCGCCCGGGTACGGGGTGGACCGGTCGGTCGGCACGTGCGTGTGGTCGGGGAACAGCAGGACGTCGAACCCGGCCGCCTCCGCCGCCGCCGCCAGCTCGCCGGGACCGGCCGATCCGGCCGTGCAGAACGCGGTCAGGCCGAAGTGCACGCGCCCGCCACCTTGACGCTATTTCTCATGATGATTATCGTGGACGGCAGAAGACCTCGCCGCAAGGGGGAACCGCTCGTGGGCCGCTCCGTCATCGCCGACATCCCGGTCATCGACACCGACACGCACGTCGTCGAGCCGCCCGACCTCTGGACCGAGCGCATGCCGGCGAAGTGGGGCGATCTCATCCCCCACGTCCGGTGGGACGAGGGCCAGCAGGAAGAGGCCTGGTTCATCGGCGGCACGCGCGTCGCGCCGGTGGCCTCGGCCGCGCAGGCCGGCTGGCACGAGTACCCGCCGAACCACCCGCCCCGCTGGGAGGACGCCGACCCGGCCACCTGGGACGCCGAGGCCCGCCTCGCCCGCATGGACGAGTACGGCATCCACGCGCAGATCCTGTATCCGAACGTCGCCCTGTTCAACCAGACCATGCTCCAGTCGGTCGAGGACAAGGAGGTGATGCTCGCCTACATCCGCGCCTACAACGACTGGCAGTCGGACTGGAGCAGCGTCGCCCCCGACCGCCTGGTCCCGATGACCACGCTGCCGTTCTGGGACCTCGACGCCACCCTGGCCGAGATCGAGCGGTGCGCGGCCATGGGCCACCGGGGCGTCGTGTTCAGCCAGGAGCCGGCCAACTTCGGCCTGCCCGGCCTGGTCGACTCGCACTGGGACCCCATGTGGGCGTCGGCCCAGGAGAAGGGCCTGCCCGTCAACTTCCACATCGCGTCCGGCGACCTGTCGCTGTTCGAGTCGGGCGGCGGCATGGCCCACGTCGGCAAGCACGCCAGCTACGCCTCGATGGGCGTCTCGTTCTTCATGGGCAACGCCCGCACCCTGGCCCAGCTCATCTGCGGCGGCATCTGCCACCGCTTCCCCGAGCTGAACTTCGTGTCGGTCGAGAGCGGCGTCGGCTGGATCCCGTTCGCGCTCGACTCGCTCGACTGGCAGTGGAAGAACTGCGGCGTCCACCTCGAGCACCCCGAGTACGAGTTGCTCCCGAGCGAGTACTTCCGGCGCCAGATCTACGGCTGCTTCTGGTTCGAGCGGGACACGGCGCTCAGCGCCATCGACCTCATCGGCCCCGACAACGTGCTCTTCGAGACCGACTTCCCGCACCCGACGAGCATGTCGCCCGGGCCGGCCTCGTCCGCCGTGGCGCCCGACGAGTACCTCGAGCAGAACTTCGGCCGTCTCCCCGAGACGACCCTGCGCAAGATCCTCCACGACAACGCCGCCCGCCTCTACCACCTGGCGTAGGGGCGGCCGGCGGCTCACCGCCAGTCGATGAAGTCGTCCATCCCGATCTCGTCGCGGTAGGACGCCGCCATCCGCTCGATGTGGTCGGCCATGACCCGGCCGGCGCTCCTCGGCCGGCCGGCGGCCACGGCCCTCGCCACGGCGGCATGGTCCTCGGCCACGAGCGGCGCGTCGGGCAGGTGGGCGTCGGCCACCACGTGGTGGGTGACGATCTGGCCGATCGTCTGGAGCAGCAGCTCGAGCACGCGGTTGCCCGCGAGGGCGGCGACCACCGCGTGGAAGCGCGAGTGGGCGACGACGAAGGCCCGGCGGTCGCTGCCGTCGGCGTCGGCGCCGCCGCCGTCCTCGAGGAACGGCGCCATGGCGGCGCGCACCGCGTCCCGGTCCGGGTGGCGGGCCGCCCGCTCGGCCAGCAGCGACTCGGTGAGCACCCAGGCCTCGAACAGCTCGGCGTACGTGCCGCCGGCCAGGTGGTAGTAGAGCGTCGACGTGCGGCCCAGGTTGGCGGGGTCGAGGCGGCCGACGACGGGGCCGCCCCCCGGCCCCCGCCGGATCGAGATCAGGCCCTGGACCTCGAGCAGCCGCAGGCCCTCGCGGAGCGACTCCCGGCTGACCCCGTAGTGCTCGAGCATCGCCGCCTCCGACGGCAGCCGGTCGCCCGTGCCGAGGCCCTGGCTGACGACGTCGTGCACGATGTCCCTGGCGACGGCCTCCGACGTCTTCAGCGGCCGGGTGACGGCCTCTCCCGTGCAGATCGGCAGGGCGGGGTGCCGCGCCGGCCGCGGCGGGTCGGGGGCGCGGGCAGCCGGCACGGCAGCGAGCGTACCGGCCCCCCGGTCAGCCCCCGGCCGGCACCGGCTCCCACTGCGGCAGCACGACGCCGTCGGCCAGGGTCTCGAACCACACCCGCATCGGCATGCCGGCGGTGAGGTCGGGGCGCCCCGGCAGGTAGCCGACGAGGCGGGCGGCGGGCACGTCGTCCAGCTGGACGAGCACGACCGTGTAGGGCACCGGGTAGGCGGGGTGCACCTGGTGCTCGACCACCGTCCACGAGTACAGGGTGGCGGTGCCGGCGACTGGGGCCCAGCGGCCCTCCCAGCTGCCGCACGTGTGGCAGTACGCCCTCGGCATGTGGAGCACGGCGTCGCACCCGTTGCAGCGGCGGATGACGAGCTCCTGGCGGCGGGCGGCCTCGAAGAACCCGCCGGTGTCGACGTCGTCGTCGACCGGGAGCAGGCGGGGCGCGTCCATCACGCCGCCGTCAGCATCAGCGCGCTGCCGGGGGGCAGCGGGGTGGACGTGACCAGGCAGGTCTGCGCGCCCGGGACCTGGGACGTGGACTCGCCGCGGATCTGGCGCACGCCCTCGACGACGTGGTTCATGCCGTGGATGTAGCCCTCGGACATGTGACCTCCTCCGGTGTTGATCGGGATGCGGCCGCCGAGGTCGATGCCCCCGCCGGCCACGAACGGACCGCCCTCGCCCTTCTTGCAGAAGCCCCAGTCCTCGAGCTGGAGCAGGACCGTGATCGAGAAGCAGTCGTACACCTGGGCGACGTCGACGTCCTCCGGGCCCATGCCGGCCCGCCGGTACAGGGTCGTCGCCACTGCCTTCGCCGGCAGCTCGGTCAGGCTCTCCCGCATGAGCACGGGGTACTGGACGCCGGGCTGGGGGTTCGGGATCCCGCCCTGGGCCACGGCCCGGATCAGCGCCGGGGGCTTCGGGCAGTCCCTGGCCCGCTCGGCGCTCGTGACGACGACGGCGCAGGCGCCGTCGGTCTCCAGGCAGAAGTCGTAGAGCCGCAGCGGCGCGGAGATCATCCTCGCCGCCAGGTAGTCCTCCATCGTGAGCGTCCGGTCGTGCATCTGGGCCCGCGGGTTGGCGTTGGCCCTCGCCCGGCACGTCAGCGCGATGTGGGCGAGCTCCTCGGGCGTGGTCCCGAACTCGATCATGTGCCGCTGGGCCATCACCGCGAAGACCTGGCCGGGGGTGAGCAGCCCGTAGGGGTTGAAGAACTCGTCGTAGGTGCCCTGCCCGCCGATGCGGACCTGGGTGGCCGGCGAGAGCCCGTAGCGCCGGCCCGAGCGGCCGTTCAGCTCCCGGAACACGAGCACGTTGGTCGCCTGCCCGGAGAGGATGGCGCCGACCGCCTGGCCGACCATGGCGGACGGCGCCACGCCGCCCGGGCCGACCTGGGACCAGAACGTCAGGTCGGGGATGCCGAGCGAGTCGGCCAGGTCGTTGTGCAGCACGGTGTCCATGTCCGAGCGGACGATCCCGTCGATGTCGGCGGGCACCATCCCCGCGTCCTCGATGGCCGCCAGCGCGGCCTGGGTGGCGAGCGTGAGGTCGCTGCGCCCCGACGCGCGGGAGAAGTCGGTGGCGCCGATCCCGACGATCGCGCAGCGGTCCCGGTGGTGGAGCTCCTCGGGCATCAGGTCGCCTCCTCGGCGGGTGGGGTCGGGTGGAGGACCTCGTCGTCGTGCTCCCCGAGGCGGGGGGCGCGGACGGGGCTGGCGGCGGGCACGCCGGCGAAGCGGAACGGCACGCCGGGGTAGCGGGCCGGGGGCACGTCGTCGTGGTCGACGGTGACGAAGAACTCCCTGGCGGCCAGGTGCTCGTCCTCGAACAGGTCGTCGGGCAGGTTGACCGGCCCGACGGCGAGGCCCCTGGCCTGGCCCTCGTGGTAGGCCTCGTCGGCCGTCAGGGTGAGGAAGAAGTCGGCGACCACGTCGAGCACGTGGGCGAGGGACGCCTGGCGGAACGCCGGGTCGCCGTACTCCGGGTCGGTGAGGTCGGCGGCCAGGTCGCGGCCGGCGAGCCACCCGAGGATCGCCTGCCACGCCTTCTGCTCGACGATGAACACGGCGAAGAACACCCACCGCCCGTCGGCACAGCGGAAGATGGACGGCTCGGTCGGGAACGGCGTGGCGTGCCGGCACGTCTGCCGCTGCACGACGGCGCGGGCGTAGAACCAGTACGGGTTGGCCAGCTCGGCGCCGACGGCGAGCGCGTCGTGCATGGCGACGTCGACGACCTGGCCGCGGCCCGTCCGCTCGCGCTCGACGAGGGCGAGCATCACGGCCATCCTGGCGAAGCTGGCCGCCTGCAGGTAGCCCTGGTCGCCCCCGGGCCGGATCGGCGGGATCGTGTGGTCGTCGTACCCGCAGCTGTGCAGCGGCGACCCGAGGGCCAGGCCGACGAGGTCCGAGCTCGCCCAGCCCGACCACGGCCCGGTCAGGCCGAACGGGGTCACCGAGACGACCACCAGCCGGCCCGACGCGGCGGCCAGGGCGTCCACGGTCAGCCCGGTCGCCTCGGCCTCCGCCGGCGCCAGGGTCGTCACGACCACGTCGGCCCCGGCGGCGAGGCGGAGCACGGTGGCCCGGCCCTCGGCGGTCGTGTGGTCGACGACCACGCTGCGCTTGTTCCGGTTCTGGTACCAGAACGTGAGGCTGTGGTCGCCGTCCTCGCGGCCGTGGGCGAACGGGCCGACGGCCCTCGTCGGCGACCCCGACGGCGGCTCGACCTTGACGACGTCTGCGCCGAGCTGGGCGAAGGTCCGGCCCACGGCCTCGCCGGCCGGGTCCCCCGCCAGCTCGACCACCCGCAGGCCGGCGAACATGGGGTCCGCGCCCATCAGAGGACGCCGGCGGCGACGAGGTCCCCGTACTCGTCGTCGTCCATGCCGAGGACCTGCTTGCACACGTGCTCGTTGTCCTCGCCGAGCAGGGGCGCCGACCGCCAGTGGTCGGCGGCCAGGTCCGAGAAGCGCATGGCGGTCCCCTCGAACCGCGCCCGCCCGATCACCGGGTGGTCCATCTCGAAGAACACCTCGCGGGCCTCGGCCTGCGGGTCCCGCTCGTTCACGTCGCCCGCGTGCTGCACGGCGCCGGCCGGCACGCCGAGCGACTGGAGGAGCGCGGTCGCCTCGTGACCGTCCCGCTGGCGGGTCCAGTCCGCCACCCGCTCGTCGAGCGCGTCCTGGTTGGCGAACCGGGCGTCCGGGCCGGCGAAGCGGGGGTCGGCGGCCCAGTCGGGCGAGCCCATGGCCTCGACCAGCCCGGCCCACTGCCCGTCGTCGAACACGGCGACGGCGATCCAGCGGTCGTCGCCGGCCGCCGGGTACACGCCGTGCGGGGCGGCCGGCGGCCACTCGAGGCGGTTGCCGGTCGGGAAGTCGGGCCGGCGGGTCGTGCGCCCGTTGACCGACACGTCGAGGAGGACCGGCCCGACGAGGTCGATGCCGGCCTCCACGGCCGACACGTCGATCTCGGTCCCCTCCCCCGTCCGCATGCGCCGCCAGATGGCCATGAGCAGCGCCGCCGAGTTGTGGTAGGCGGCCTGGTCGTCCATGTACGAGAAGCCCCACCCGGACGGCTCCCGGCCGGGGAGCCCGCTGATGGCGGTGAGGCCGCTGACCGCCTGCACCACCGGGCCGTAGCTGCGGTAGTGGGCGTGGGGGCCGGAGTGGCCGTAGCCGCTCATGCGGGCGTAGATCACGTCCGGCCGCAGCTCGCGCAGGCGCTCGTAGGTCAGCCCCCAGCGCTCCATCACGCCGGGGGCGAAGTTCTCGGTGACCACGCTGCTCGCCGCGATCAGCCGCTCGGCCACCTCCCGGCCGCGGGGCGAGCGCAGGTCGATGGTCACGCCGAGCTTGTTGCGGGAGAAGTTGTTGTGCAGCCCGCCGCGGTCCGGGTCGGGGTCGACGACCTCGTCGGTGAAGTTCCTCGCCGGCTCGTCCCGGTAGATCGGGAGGCGGCGGGGGGTGTCGACCCTGACGCGGTCCTCGATCTTCACGACCTCCGCGCCGAAGTCGGCGAGCAGGCGGGTGGCGATCGAGCCCACCCCCATCCAGCAGAAGTCGGCGACCCGGATCCCGGCCAGCGGCCCCCGCCGCTCGCGGGGGCGCCTGGCCGGGTCGGTCTCGACGTACGGGAACGCCGTCGGCCGGCTCACAGCTTGTCGAACACGTCGCTGCCGCCGAGGGCCACGGCGATGACGACGCCGACCGTCGTCACCCCGGTCATCACGAGGGCGATGGCGGCGACGAGCGGGTACGACCCGTTGGTCCAGTAGTCGAACAGGACCGTGCCCATCACCTGCGTGGTCGGCGCCCGCACGAGCAGCGACGCCGCGAACTCGTGGGTCAGCAGCACGAACATGAGCGCGGCGGCGCCGCCGATCGTCGACCGCAGCAGGGGCAGCACGATGCGCAGGTTGGTCATCACCGCGTTGGCCCCGCTGACCCGGGACGCCTCGATGTAGGCGTCGCCGAGCGCCACCATCCCCGAGAGCTGCATCCTCGTGGTGAACGGCAGCATCAGCGTGACGTACACGAGGATGATCACCCAGTTGGTGCCGTAGAGCACGAACGGCTCGCGGGTGTAGGTGAGCAGGAAGCCGACGCCGAAGATCACGGCCGGGATCCCGAGCGGCATGGCGACGACGAAGTCCACGATGGGCCGGACGATGCGGAACCGGCGGCCCCGCAGCAGCAGGGTGGCGGCCACGAAGCCGATCGGCAGGGCGATGGCGACCGAGATCAGCGACACGGTCAGGCTCGTCTTGATGGCGTCGACGATCCCGGACTCGGCGAAGATCTCGCGGAAGTTGAACAGCGAGAAGTTGGCGACGTCGACGTCGGGCGTCCAGAACCGGGACAGGGCGACGATGGCCAGCGCGCCGACGGGCAGGAACGTCGCCAGCAGGCTGTAGCCGAGGATGCCGACGGCGGCCAGCCTCGACGGCTTCAGCCCGCCCGAGAACGAGCCCTTGCCGCCGTGGGTGACGAACCGGCTGTGGTCGCCGAGGATGACCTTCTGGAGGATCACGACGCAGATCCCGAAGATCACGAGCGGCGAGCCGATGGCCGCGGCCACCCCGTAGTCGACCGGCGACTGGGACACCGCGAAGTACATGTCGGTGGTCAGCACCGAGATGCCGGCGTTGCGGCCGAGGAGCAGCGGCCCGGTGAACTGGCCGAGGCCGAGGAGCAGGGCGACCCCGCCGCCGTAGACGAGCACCGGCCGCAGCAGCGGGAGCGTCACCTTGAAGAACACGCCGAGGCCGCTCGAGCCGCTCACCTGCGCGGCCTCGATGAGCTCGGTGTTGATGTTCTGGAAGCCGGCGCTCACGAACAGGTACACGAACGACGTGAGGCCGAACCCGGTGATGATGACGATCCACGGGAGCGTGTAGACGTCGACCGGCCCCTCGCTCAGGTGGTCCCACCACGGGAGGGTCCGCATGAGCGCGTTGAGGTAGCCCGGGCGGGGCGACAGCAGGAACGACCAGCCGATCACCGACGCCACCGCGGGGACGACGATCGGGAGGATGGGCAGCGCCCGCAGCAGGCGCAGGCGCGGTGGGAGGCGGGTAGCGGCCCAGGCGAGCAGGGTGCCGAGCACGAGGGCGATGGCGAGGGACCCGAAGGCCAGGCCGATCGTCGTGCGGATCGTGTCCCAGATCTGGTCCCGGCCGTAGGCCGTGCGATAGCCGTGGGCGCCGTCCTCGAAGGCCAGCATCTGGAGCCGGATCATCGGCATCAGCACCAGGTAGGCGATGCCGGCGAGGAAGGCGAGCATGGCGACCCTCGGCAGGAGGCGCCTGGCCTCGAGCAGCGGGGTGGCCGAGCGGGCCTCGGGGGCGAGGATCGTGGTCACCGCGTCACGCCCCCACGGCCGCCGGCGTCGCCACCGGCACGTGGCCGGCGAGGCGGGCCTCGTCCGGGCCGTAGTAGATGGCGGCCACCTGGGCGAAGCCGGCGTCGACGGCCTGGCCGGGCTGGAGCGTCCTGGCCCACCCGCCGAGCGTCCCGCTCGGGACCCTGGCGTGCAGGCGGGTGCCCCGCACCGAGACGATGACGTCCATGTAGCGGCCGCCGAACTCGGAGTCGACGATCTCGGCCGGGAACGTCACCGACCCCGGCGGGAGCGGCTGGCCGGTGGGCGCCAGCAGGAGGTCGTCGGGCCGGAGCCGGACGAACACGTCGTCCTGGCCGACGGCGACGGGCAGGTCGCCGACCACCTTCTCGCCGGCGAAGGCCCAGCCGCCGTCCTGGCGCCGGAAGGGCAGCCGGTTCGACATGCCGATGAACTCGGCGACGTACTCGGTCCCCGGCTCCTCGAACACCCGCTCCGGCGTGTCGAACTGCTCGATCCTCCCGGCCCGCATGATCGCCATGCGGTCGCCGAGGGCGAGCGCCTCGCTCTGGTCGTGGGTGACGAACACCGCCGTGAACCCGAGCCGGGTGTGCAGCTCGTGGAGCTGGGCCCGCACGAGGTCGCGCAGGCGGGCGTCCAGGTTGCTGAGCGGCTCGTCGAACAGGACGACGTCGGGCCGGGCGACGAGGCCCCTCGCCAGGGCGACCCGCTGCTGCTGGCCGCCCGAGAGCTGGCCCGGGTACCGGTCGAGCAGCTGCGAGCAGTCGACCAGCGCCGCCGTCTCGTCCACCCACCCGGCCGACCCCGCCTTGTCGACCTTCCTGGCCTTCAGCGGGTAGGCGATGTTCTTCCGCACCGTCATGTGCGGCCACAGCGCGTAGGACTGGAAGACCATCCCGATGTTGCGCTTGTCGGGCGACAGGTTGCGCCGGGCGCCGGAGTCGAACACGACCTGCTCGCCGAGGCGGATGCTGCCCCGGTCGGGCGTCTCCAGCCCGGCCATGCAGCGCAGGGTCGTGGTCTTCCCGCAGCCACTCGGGCCCAGCAGCACGAGGAACTCGCCCTGCTCGATCTCGAGGTCGAGATCGTCCATCGCCGTGGTCGGCGGCTTCCCGGCGAACTGCTTCGTCAGGCCGTTGATGCGTACGTAGGACACCTTCACACCTCGGTCTCGTGCGGCGGTGGTGGGGCGGTCGGGCCGCCCCACCACCCGTCCGCTACCGGAACAGGGAGTTCCACTTCTCCTGGTAAGCGGCGACGGCCTCGGGGGTGAGGGCGTCGAGGTCCTGCTGCCGGACCTCCTCGTTGGTGAGGAGCGCGCCGGGCACGTCGGGGAGGACCGAGGAGGCGACCCCCACCACGAGCTGCTGGCCCTCGGCGGTGACCATGAAGTCGGCCAGCAGCTGGGCGGCGTTCGGGTGCTCGGCGTCGTTCATGATCATCCCGAAGTAGCGGGCGCCCCAGGCGCCCCGCTCGTCGATGGCGAAGTCGACCGGCGCACCGGACTCCTGCGCCGGGACCAGCTGCACCGGCGCCGCGTACGGCGAGGCGAAGATCTCGCCCGAGATCAGCGCCTCGCCGATGGGCAGGGCGCTCGGGTAGATGCGCGGCTCCTGGGCGGCGAGCTGCTCGACGTACTCCTCGCCGAACGTCTCCTCCATCCACAGGTAGAAGTCGACGATCGACGGGGCGGCCGGCTCGATCACGCCCAGCTTGCCGCCGGCGAACTGCGGGTCGAGGAGGTCCTCGTAGGCCGTCAGGTCGTCGACCTCGCTCGTGTTCCACGCCATCGTGAGCAGGGCGGCGCCGACCTCGAAGAAGTTGCCGTCGTGCACGTAGGTGCCGGCGTCGTAGTCGCCGGCGCCGGTGAGCTGCGGGCTCGTCGGCTCGGCGAACGCATCGGTGTGCGCCTCGACCCACGGCTGGCTGGCGCTCACGTACAGGTCGGGGCCGCCGCCCGTCTCGAGCTCGGTCTCCACCCGGGACGACAGCTCGGTGTCGATGCCGCGGACGACCTCGACGGGCACGTCGTACCGCTCCTCGAAGGCCTCGCCGAAGGCGTTCAGGGCGTCGAGGCCCTGGCTCGAGTAGATGGTGACCCCGCCCTCCTCCTGGGCGGCGGCGACCAGGTCGGCGTAGGCCGGGTCCTCGCTCGCCGCGTCGTCGCCCTCCGTCCCGCCGTCCTCCGCCGCGGACGTCGCCGACCCCGTCTCCCCGCCGTCGTCGTCGTCGTCACCACCGCACGCGGCGGCGACGAGTGCCATCACCAGCAACAGCAGCAGGAACAAGGTCCCGCGTCGCGACTTCACTCGCACAGCTCCTCCGTTCGGTCCCTCGGAACGGGCGGGCATCGGCTCCCGACCGTATTCATCATGATGATCTAACCGAATCGAGGTGTCAAGCGTCACGAGCGAGAATTCATGATCAGGTTCCCGGCCGCGACGCGAGGTCGCCGGTCGTCGCCATTGCCTCCACCCGGCGGCGCAGCACATCGGCCCACTCGGGGTGCGTGAGCACCCAGAAGCGGTTGGCCCGAACGGCGTCCACGACCATCCCGGCCACGCCGGCCGGGTCGATCCCGGTCTCGGCCAGGAGCGCTCCCGACGACCGGGCGAAGGCCCGGCCGGCGTCCGTGCGGGCCGCGCCCGCGCTCCGGCCGACCAGGTCGGTGCGGACGGGACCGGGGCACAGCACGGAGGCACCGACGGGCGACGACCGCTCGTCCAGCTCCCGCCGGACGGCCTCCATCAGCGCCACGACGCCGGCCTTGGCCACCGAGTAGGGCGCGATGTACGGCGGGGCCACGAGCCCCGACGTGGACGAGGTGGCGAGCAGGTGGCCCTCGCCCTGCCGCTCGAGCAGCGGCAGGAACACGCGGACGGCGTTCACCACGCCCCACAGGTCGACGTCGACCACCCACCGCCACTCGTCGTCGGTCAGCTCCTCTACCCGCCCGCCGACGACGACGCCGGCGTTGGCGGCGAGCAGGTGGACGGCCCCGAAGGCGTCGACCGCGGCGTCGGCCAGGGCCCGCAGGTCGGCCGGGCGGGCCACGTCGGTGGGCACGCCGACGGCCGCGCGCCCGGCCGCCCGCAGCCCGGCGACGGCGGCGTCGAGGGCGTCGGCCCGCACGTCGGCGAGGACCACGTTCATCCCCTCGGCGGCGAAGCGCTCGCCAATCGCCAGCCCGATCCCGCTCGCCCCGCCCGTCACCACGGCCGTCCGCCCGCGGAGGTCCCTCACGCGGCCGCCTCCAGGAACCCGGCGATGGCGGCGCCGAGCGCGCCCGGCCGGTCGCCGTGGATGTTGTGGCCGGCGCCGGCGATCACCTCGACCCGCAGGTGCGGGATGGCCCGCCGGTAGCGCTCGACGTCGCCGTCGGTGACGATCGGCGACCGCTCGCCCCGCAGGAGCAGGGCCGGGCAGCGCACGGCCTCGGCGTGGGCCCAGCCCTTGGGCAGCTCCTCGAACACGACCTCCCAGCGGTCCCTCGTCGGGTGGTCGCGGCCGTCGTGGCGCCACGTCCAGGTCCCGTCGTCGCGGCGGCGGGCGTTGTGGCGGAGGCTGCGCCGGAGGCGGCCCCGGTCGCCACCGGGCCGGTGGGCGGCGGCGTGGTCGACGAACGCCTCGAACGAGTCGAACTCCGCCGCCGAGACGAAGTCCAGGATGTCCTGGCTGCGGTCCGGGGTCGACCCCGGCGTGGCGTCGACCAGCACGAGGCGGGGCACGAGCTCGGGCCGGTGGGCGGCCATCGCCAGCGCGGCCAGGCCGCCGAGCGAGTGCCCGGCGACGGCTCGGGCGCCGGGGGCCAGCGCGGCGACCGCGGGGGCGACGGCGCCGGCGACGTCGGCCGGCAGGTAGAGGGGCTCGTCGAACCAGGAGGACCGGCCGTGGCCGGGCAGGTCGAGGGCCACGGCGGGGAGGTCGGTCATGAGCAGCATGGCGTCCCAGCTGTGGGCGTTGAGGCTGCCGCCGTGCAGCAGCACCAGGCGGGGCTCGCCCGGCCCCCAGCGCAGCCCGCTGACCCGGCGGCCACCGTCGCGCCACTCGACCCGCTCGACGGTCCTCCGGCCCGGGTCGACGCCGAGCTCGGTCGCGAGGTCGCGCACGAGCGCGAGCTCGTCGTACCCCTCCCCCCCGGTCGGCGGCATCGGCGTCACTCAACATCCGCACCGCCCCTGTGTCAACATTTGCTCATGATGAATTCGGGCCGGTTGGCCGGTCGGCGGGCCGTCGTGACCGGGGCCGGCAGCGGCATCGGCCGGGCCACCGTCGCCCGCCTGGCCGCCGACGGCGCCGTGGTGGCGGCCGTCGACGTTCGCCGGGACGCGGCCGAGGAGGCCGTCGCCGACGTGGTCGCCGGCGGGGGGACGGCGACGGCGCTGGGCGCCGACGTCGGCGACGAGGCGGCGATGGCGGCGGCGGTGGCCGAGGCGGTGGCGTCGATGGGCGGGCTCGACACGGTCGTCGCCTGCGCCGGGATCACGTTCGCCGGCGCCACCGACGAGCTGACCCTCGACGCGTGGGAGACGATGCTGCGCGTCAACCTCACGGGCGTCTTCCTCACGCTGAAGCCCGCGCTCCCCCACCTGGTGGCCGCGGGCGGCGGGGCGGTGGTGACGATCGGCTCGACGGCCTCGCTCGTCGCCGCCGGCCGCACCAGCGCCTACGACGCGTCGAAGGGGGGCGTCCTCCAGCTGACGCGGGCGGTCGCCGTCGAGTACGTCGACCGGGGGGTCCGGGCCAACTGCGTCTGCCCTGGCGTCGTGCGCACCGGGCTGGCCAGGAACAGCGAGGCGCTCACCGACCTCCGCGCCGACCCCGCGCTCGGCCCCGCCCCCGCGGCGCGCGTCCGCGTGCCGATGGAGCGGGCCGCCGACCCGGCGGAGGTGGCGTCGGTCGTCGCGTTCCTGTGCTCGGACGACGCCTCGTTCCTCACCGGCGCCGCCGTCCCCGTCGACGGCGGCTACACGGCCGTCTGATGGCGGCCGGTCAGCCGGTCGGGCCGGTCGTGCCGGGGGTGAGCCCCGTGCGGCCGCCGTCGACCACGAGCACGGTGCCGGTCACGTACGACGCGTCGGCCGAGGCCAGGAAGGCGACGGCCGCCGCCACCTCGCCGGGCCGGGCCGCCCGGCCGAGCGGGGTGGCGGCCACCACGGCGTCGCGCTGGCCGGGGGGCGAGCCGGCGACCGGCCCGGCCACCGCCGCCCTCGCCACGCAGTTGACCCGGATGCCGTCGGCCGCCAGCTCGTGGCCCATCACGTGGGTGAGCGGGACCAGCGCGCCCTTCGCCGCCGAGTACGACGGCACCCGCGGGTTGCCGAGCAGGCCGTCCACCGAGCCGACGTGCACGACGGCGGCCGCCGGGGACCGCCGCAGGAGCGGCAGGAACGCCCGCGTGCACACGACCGGCCCGAGCACGTTCACCCGCAGCACCTCGGCCCACCGCTCGACCGACGACGCCTCGACCGACGCCCAGTCGAGGGCGAGGTGGGCGTTGACGAGCACGTCGACGGCGGCGTGGTCCGCGCCGCACCGGGCCGCGGCCGCGGCCATGTCCGCCTCGCCGGCCACGTCGGCCGTACCCTCGTCCACCTCGAACACCGCCGCGCCCTCGGCCGCCAGCCGGTCGGCGCAGGCCCGGCCGACGGCGTTGCCCACGGCCACCACCACCGCAACCCTGCCGTCGAAGCGGCCCATCGCCGCACGGTAACGGCCCCTCCGGAGGAGGACCATGACCATCGAGACCACCACCGAGCGGGCGCTCGGCGACCCCGTGCCGCCGGCCGCCGACGCCTACTACCGGGCCCTCGACCGGTCCCGGTTCGAGGAGGCGGTCGCCGCCTTCGCCGACGACGTCGTCTACGCCGCGCCGGCCTTCGGCGCCGGCGAGACCTCGCCGCGGGTCGAGACCGTGGGCCGGGACGCCCTGCTCGGCTGGTTCAGGGACCGGGGGCCGAGGGCATGGGCCCACGACCTCCAGCTGTGCGTCGTCGACGGCCCGACCTGCCTGCTCGAGGGCGTCTCCCACGACACCGCCGACGGCCGGGTGCTGGCGTCGTTCGCGGCCAGCCTGCGGCTCGCCCCCGACGGCGCCATCGCCCGGTACCTGGCCTACGCGACCACGCCGGCCGTCGCCCTGACGCCGGCCGACGCAGCCGGCGGCGACGCCGACGCCGACGCCGCCCCGGGCGACGCCCTCGACGTGCTCGGGCGCTACTTCGACGCCCTCGACGGCGGCCGGTTCGAGGAGGCGGCGGCCTGCTTCAGCGAGGACGTCGTCTACTCCCACCCGCCCTACCGCCACACCGGCATCGACGGCGACCGGCGCGTGCAGTTCGACGGGCGCGCCGAGCTGCTCGCCAACTTCGAGGCCCGGGGCCGCCAGAGCTTCGGCCACCGCCTGGTCGCCGACGTCCAGCGGGGGCCCCACTGCATGGTCGAGGGGCTGGTGGAGGGCCTGCCCGGCGGGCGGGACGGCAGCTTCCTGTCGAGCTTCACCCTCGACGGCGACGGGCTGATCCGCCGCTACGTCAGCTTCTACTGCGAGCCGGCCGTCAGGGCAGGCCGGTGAGCGGGCCCGCCGACCGGGGCGCCGTCGACGACCTCGTGGCCCGCTACGCCCACGCCGTCGACCGGCGGGACGTCGCCGCCATCGTCGACTGCTTCACCGAGGACGCGCACCTGGAGCTGAACGGGGGCGAGGCCGTCGCCGACGGGCGGGCGGCGATCGAGGCGCTGTTCACGGCGGCGTTCGCCGGGGGGATCACCGGCCCTGACGGCGTGTCGACCCACCTGCTGGGCGACGTGCTGGTCGAGCTGGACGGCGACCGGGCCGGCGTGGAGATCCAAGGGGTGGCCTGGCTGGCGTCGCCCGAGCGGACCACGGTCGTCGTCCGCGGCCTCCGCTACACCGACGAGTGCGTGCGCGACGGCGGCCGCTGGCGCATCCGCCACCGGGTCCACCGGTCGCTCTGGCAGGCCGAGATCCCCGGCGGACCGCTGCCTGGTTCGTGAGATTCATCATGATGAACTGTTGACGGACCGGGCGCAATGGTGTCTGATCGAACGGTGACCGTCGGCCTCTCCGTCTACGACATCGCTGCGCCCGACCTGCTGCACCTGGCCGGCGCGGCCGACGAGGCCGGCTTCGACGCGCTCTGGCTCGGAGAGCACCTGCTCCTGCCGGTCGGCTACGCGAGCGAGCACCCGACGAGCGGCGCCGACCACGAGCACATCACCGGCCCGATCGTCAGCCCCGACACCGAGGTGGTCGACCCGCTCGTCGCCCTCGGCGCCGTCGCCGGGGCGACGACGAGGATCCGCCTCGCCACCGGCATCTACATCCTCCCGCTGCGCCACCCGATCGTGACCGCGAGGGCCGTCGCCACCCTCCAGGAGGCGTCGGGCGGGCGGTTCCTGCTCGGCATCGGCGCCGGCTGGCTGGTCGAGGAGTTCACCTCGCTCGGGGTGCCCTTCGACGAGCGTCGCAGCCGGCTGGTGGAGTCGATCGAGGTGATGCGGGCGGCGTGGGCCGGCGGCCCGTTCGAGCACCACGGCCGGCACTTCTCCTTCGACCGCATCCAGGTCAGCCGCCGGCCGGTCGACGTCCCGGTGATCATGGGCGGCAACACGCCGAAGGCCCTCGAGCGGGCCGTCCGCCTGGGCGACGGGTGGTTCAGCTCCGGCACCCCGCTGTTCGAGGACGCCGTGCGGCTCCGCGACCAGGTGATGGCCCTGCACGACGAGGTCGGGTCCGGGGGCGAGTTCCGGTGCTGGTTCCGGGTGACGAGCGGCGACCCAGAGCTGCTCGCCCGCTACCGGGCCGAGGGCATCGACGACGTCGTCGTGTGGGCCGACCAGCTGTGGCCGGCCGAGGGGTCGCCGGCCGAGAAGCGCGAGGCGTTTGCGGCGGCCGCCGCCGACCTGGGCTTCGCCGCCGTCGCCGGTCCGTCGTGACCGCGCCGCGGCGCAGCACCGGGGGAGCCGGCGAGCGCCGCACGTTGAAGACCGCCGAGCGGATCGCGCTCGAGATCGTCCAGGCCATCGTGGCGAGGGGCCTCGGCACCGGCGACCGCCTGCCGCTCGAGAGCGCCATGCTCGAGCAGTACTCGGTCAGCCGGGCGACGCTCAGGGAGGCGCTGCGCCTGCTCGAGGTGCAGGGGCTGATCCACCTGAAGCGGGGGCCGGGCGGCGGGCCCGTGGTCGGCGCCGTGGAGCCGGCCCACCTCGCCCGCATGGCCGCGCTGTACTTCCGCCTCGACGCCGCCACCTACGGGGACCTGCTCGCCACCCAGGCCCTGCTCGAGCCGATGTGCGCGGCGCTGGCCGCCACCCACCCCGAGCGGGCCGAGGCGATGGCGCCGTTCGTGGTCGACCACGGGCCGGGCGACGAGGTCGGCTACCGGCGCTCGACCACCGGGTTCCACGCCGCCGTCTACCGCCTGGCCGCCAACCCCGTGATCACCCTGCTGACCCAGGCCATCACCCACATGGTGACGAGCCACGTGGTGGCCACGATGGACCCGGTCGAGCTGCGGCCGTCGATCCTGCGGGACCACGTCGCCCTGGCCAGGGCCATCGCCGCCGGGCACACCGAGCGGGCCCGCAGGGGCATGGCCGCCCACTTCGGGGCCCAGCACGCCTACTACCGCGAGCGGTGGCCCGAGCGGCTGGGCGAGGTCATCGAGTGGCGGTAGCGCCGGCCGGCAGCGCCCTGGCCAGCGCGGCCGTCGCCCCGGCCGCCGCCGCGCCCAGCAGGTAGATGGCGACGTAGGCCCAGTGGGCGGGGTGGCGCCCGCCGGCCACGCCGTGCACGGCCGCCGCCAGGATGGCGCTCGCCACCGCGGCGGCGATCACCGAGCCGAACACCCGGCTCAGGTTGTTCACGGCGTTGGCCGCCGCCGTGTCGGCCATCGGCACGTTCGACATCACCAGCAACGGCAGCGCGCAGTAGGCCAGCCCCACCCCGAAGTAGACGAGCGCGGCGCTGACCGCGATCTCCCAGAGGGCGGCGTGCCAGACGACGCCCGCGGCGAACCCGGTGGCGACGGTGACGCTGCCGACGGTCAGCAGCCGGCGCGGCCCGCCGGCGGCGAGGACCCGCTCGGCCACGGGCGCGGCGAACAGGCCGACGGCGGCGGCCGGCACCTGGGTGAGCCCGGCGACGAACGGCGACCCGCCGAAGCCGTACCCGGTGGCCGCCGGCAGGGCGACGAGGCTGAAGGCGGCGAGGTACTGGGCGAAGGTGGCGAAGCCGACCATCACGCCGGCGCCGTGGGCGATCAGCACCGGCCGGCGCCTGGCCGTCGCCAGGTCGACGAGCGGCGCGTCCCGGCCCACCTCCCAGCGCACCCACGACCACCCGAGGACGGCCGCCCCGCCCAGCAGGCCGACGATGGCCGGCGACGTCCACCCCCACTCGCCGCCCCTCGTGATGCCGACCAGCAGCAGCACGAGCGTGGCCGACAGCCCGACCGCCCCGACGACGTCGAACCTCGCCGGCGCCCGCAGCGGCGACGGCTCGACGAAGCGGGCGACGAGCACCAGCGCGGCGGCGCTCAGCGCGGCGGCCCCCCAGAACACCGCGTGCCACCCGGCCGCGTCGAGCAACCCGGCCACGAGGAGCGGGCCGAACCCGGTCCCGAGCCCGAGCATGAACACGCTGAGGACGGCGACCTGGCGCTGGAGGCGCTCGGCGTCGAGGGTGTCGCGGAGGATGCCGAGCGACAGCGGGATCACGCCCAGGGCCAGGCCCTGGAGGAGGCGGCCCACGAGCAGCATCGGCAGCGACGGCGCCAGCGCGGAGCACACCGACCCGGCCAGCGCCACCCACAGGCAGGCGAGCGCCATCCGCCGCTTGCCGTACAGGTCGCCCATGCGGCCGACGATCGGCGTCGAAACCCCTCCGGCCACCAGGGTCACCGTCGCCACCCAGGAGGTGGCCGTGATGCTCGTGCCGAGGAGCCGCGGGAGCGCCGGGAGCAGCGGCATCGACAGGGTGTGGAGCAGCGACGTGACCGCGCCGGCGAAGCCCAGCGACGCCGTCATGGCGCCGACGCGGGGCGCCGCCACGGCGCTAATTGTCATGAGCAATATTGACCGGCGGAGGCGGCCGTTGTCTACTGGCCCCATGGCCAGGATCCCGCCGCTGCACCCTGACGCGTTCGCCCCGGCGCTCAGGGAGGCGGTCGGCCCCGACGGGCTCGCCCACCCCGAGCACCTCGGCTCCCTGCGCGTGTGGGCCCACCGGCCGGAGCTGGCGACCGCGCTGGTGGCGTTCCGGGCCGCGGTGGCCGACGCGTCGGTGCTGCCGGCCCGCCTGGTCGAGCTCGTCCGGCTGCGGGTGGCGTTCCACAACCAGTGCCGCAGCTGCATGGCCGTGCGCAGCGCCGAGGCGATCGGCGACGGCCTGTCGGAGGACCTCGTCTGCGAGCTCGTCGCGCCCGAGGAGGCGGCCGACCTGACCGCCGCCGAGCGGGCCGCCCTCGCCTACGCCGACGCCGTCGCCACCGACCACCTCGGCATCGGCGACGAGCTGTTCGACCGGCTGCGCGAGCACTTCGCCGACGGCGAGATCGTCGAGCTGGGCCTGCACGTCGCCGTGTTCGTCGGCCTCGGCCGGGTGGCCATGTCGTGGGACCTGATCGACGACCTCCCGCCGGCCCTGCGGCGCGACGGCGCCGTCGGCCCGTGGGACGCCGAGGGGACGGTCCGCCCCCACTGACGCCCCGGCGGGTCAGGAGACGAGCGACTCCCCGCCGTCGACCACGAGGTTGTGCCCGGTGACGAACGCCGACTGCGGCCCGGCCAGGAAGTAGGCGCCCTCGGCCAGGTCCTCCGGCTGCCCGGCCCGCCCGAGCGGCACGGTCGCCGCCGCCTCGGCGAACGTCTCGGGGTTGCGGGCCGTGAGCGGCGTCTCGGTGATGCCGGGCGAGAGGGCGTTGACCCTGATCCCGTGAGGCGCCAGCTCGAGCGCGGCCACCCGCACGGCCTGGTTCACGGCCGCCTTGGTCGCCGCGTACACGAGCCGGCCGGCCCTCGCCCCGAGGGCGCGAACGGACGAGACGACGACGATCGACTGGTTGGCCGCCGGTGCGTCCCGCATCATCCTGGCCGCCTGCTGGCAGGCGAACATCGTGCCGTTGAGGTTGAGGGCGACGACGCCGTCCCACTCCTCGGCGGTCACGTCGAGGAACGGGGTCACGTGGCCGGTGCCGGCGTTGGCGACGAACACGTTGAGGTGGGGCAGCCCGGCCCGCAGCTCGTCGAACAGGGCCGAGATCGACCCCCGGTCGGCCACGTCGGCGGTCGTGCCGAACACCTCCTGCCCGTCGCCGCCGGTCGACCGGAGGTGGTCGACGGTCTCGTCGATGGCCGCCCGGTCCCGGGCGACGACGGCGACGCTCGCGCCCGCCGCCCACAGCCGCTCGGCGATCCCCCGGCCGATCCCCTTGCTCCCCCCGGTCACGACCGCCCACTGCCCGGCGAGCACCCCGTCCCCCTCGATGCCGTCCAGTCCTCAGGATCATATGCCACGGCCCGCCGGCGATCGCCCGGGCCACGTAGTGTGCGCGCCCACGGCCGGGGCGGCCGGGGCGGCCGGGGGACAGCCACGAGGGGGATGTGGTGGAGGCCAAGCGAGCGCTGGTCGGGTCGGTCCGTTCCCACGCGGACGCCGCCCGGACGGGGGCGGCCGTCCGACCGGACGCCCGCCGGCTCACGCCCGGGGCGGCCCGTGCCGGTCACGGAGGCCGAGATGCCCGCGTCCGCGTGACGGTGGACGAGCGGACCGGCCCGCTGGTGACGCGGACCGCGACCGCGACAACCGTCGGCGGGCGCGGCGCGGTGGCCGCGATCGTCGGCGGGCGCGGCGGGGCGGCCGCGATCGTCGGCGGGCGCGGCGCGGTGGCCGCCGCCT
>DASWMK010000227.1 GCA_036399815.1 Acidimicrobiales bacterium | reverse complement strand
CGCCTCGAACCGAACCCCGGCCGCCGGTGGGGCGCTGCCCTGCCGGTGGTCGGCGCCAGGGTGCTGCTCGTGGACGACGTCGTCACCAGCGGCGCCACCGTCACCGCGGCCGCGCTCGCCCTCCGCCGGGCCGGGGCGGCGAGGGTGGTGGTGCTGGCGGCCGCCCGCACGCCGTCACCGGCCCGGGCCCCGCCGGCCCGGCAGCCGTGACCCATGCGCCCGCTGCCCGCCGCCCGCCACCGGCCTCGGGCCCCGCCGGCCCGACACCGGTGACCGATGCGACCGCTGCCCGCTGCGCCCGGCGGCGCCGGGGTCAGCGGGGGGTGACGGCGATCCGCACCTGGGGCGGCAGCGGCCTCGGCACCGACGCCCTCGGGCTGCTCGCCTGGGCGGATGCGTCGTCGGGGAACGGCTCGACGTCGCTCTGGCAGATGGTGCCCTCGGACGGCAGGGCCGTCCCGACCAGGTACTGGGCGACGTAGCGGTCGATGCACCGGCTCTGCGCGAGCGAGGTGTGGCCGTAGCCCTCGAGCGTCAGGAGGCGAGCGTCGGGAAGGAGGTCGCTGACGAACTCGGCCGACTCGTACCGCGTCGCGGGGTCGAACCGGGTGCCGATGACGAGCACGGTGTCGGACGTCTGGGCGTCCCACGGGCCGGTGTAGCGGTCGTCGTCGGCGACCGGCCAGGTGGCGCAGGCGATCCCGGCCCAGGTCCAGAGGCGCCCGAAGTACGGCGCCCGCCGGTCCGCCTCGGCGGCCGCCGCGGGCCAGACGTACGGGTCGGACGGGTTGTTCGAGTCCAGGCAGGTCACGGCGGGGAAGGAGATGATGGCGTTGTCGAGCCCACCACCGAGCCGGGCGACCACGGCGTCGTAGGCGGCGCCGATGGCGGCCGGGTCGGTCGCCTCGTACAGGAACTGGAGGAACTCGGCGAACTCCGGCCAGCCGTACGGCGAGTACAGGGTGCCGAGCGTCAGCCCGACGAGCTCGTCGTAGCCGAACGGCACCTCGCCGCCCTCGGACGGGATCCCGAACTCGGCCCGCCGGAGGCGGTCGGCGATGGCGTCGTACTTGGCGCGCGGGTCGCCCCCGGCGAAGGCGCAGGCGTGCACGCCCGCGGCGTCGCACTCGGAGAGGAAACCCTGGAGCGTGTCGTACGCGCCCTCGGCGCTGCGGACCCTGGTCGTGAGGGGGATGTCGGCCTCGTCGCCGACGCCCACCCACTCGAAGGGGTTGAGGACGCCGTCGATGATCACGGCCCTGACCTTGTCGGGGAACAGGTTGACGTAGGTCTGGCCGAGGATCGAGCCGTAGGAGTAGCCGGCGAAGTTCAGCCGCTCGTCGCCGACGGCCTGGCGGAGCAGGTCGAGGTCACGGGCGACGTCGGCGGTCGACATGTTCCCGAGGATGCGCCCGGCGTTCTCGGCGCACAGGTCGGTGAGGCGGCCGTAGGTCCTGATGTACTGCGCCTCCTGCGCCGGCGTGACCGGGAAGACGGGCTGGCCACGGAGGAACGCCCGCAGGTCGTCGGGGTCGTCGAAGCAGGTCGCCGGGGTGCTGTTGGCGATGCCCCGCGGGTCGAAGCCGACGATGTCGAAGCGGTCGAGCACGATCGGCGCGAACAGGAACGGGGCGGCGCCGACGAACTCGACGCCGGAGCCGCCCGGGCCGCCCGGGTTGAGGAACAGCGAGCCGATGCGGCGGGCCGGGTCGGCGGCCGGCAGCCGGCGGAGGGCGAGGTCGATGGTCGGGCCGGAGGGCCGGTCGTAGTCGAGGGGCACGGCCGCGGTCGCGCACTCGAAGCCCTCGCCGCAGTCCACCCAGGTCAGGTCGGGGACGGGCACCCCGCCGGCGGCGGTGGCCGACGCCCCGGCCGGCGCGGGCACGGCGGTCAGCAGCGCGGCGACGAGCGCCGTCGCCAGCGCCGGGGCGACCCAGCGGTGGTGGCGGGCGGTCGCCCGCCGGGACGAGGCCGGGTCGGCGCCCGGACTCGTGCCGATCGACCTGCGCGTGCCCGTCGTGACGGCCAACGTCCCTCCCCGGGGTCGTGCGGGCGCCCTCGGGCGCCGCCGCCCGGACCGTAGCCCGCCCGGTCGCCCGCCGCTGCGGCGACGAGCACGGCCGCCGCGGCGTCCGCCGGGGCGACGGCCGTCGCCCGGGAGCGGCGGCGTGGGTACCATCCCCGCGCACCACGGGTCGCGGTCGTACGGAGCGTCGCAGTCGATCAGGAGGGTGCCGGCGTGGACATCAGCGTGAGCAGCCGCAACACCGAGATCTCCGAGTCGCTCAGGGCGACGACCGTGGAGAAGATCGGCCGGCTGGCGCGGTTCCTCGACGGCATGGAGCGGGCCGAGGTCCACTTCTCCGAGGAGCGCAACCCCCGCATCGCCGACAAGGAGATCTGCGAGGTCACCCTGGAGGGCCACGGGCACCACGTGCGGGCCAAGGTGCACGCGCCCGACGGGTTCGTCGCCGTCGACCGGGCCGTCGAGAAGCTCGAGCACCAGCTCCACCGGCTGAAGACCAAGCTCGTGCGCCGCCACCACCCGAACGGCCGGGCGGCCGGCGCGCTGGCCGGGGCGCCGGGGCGGGCGGGCGACGACGACGACGGCGACGGCGACGAGGGCGAGCGCCGGCCGCGGATCGTCAAGACCAAGCGGTTCGAGATCAAGCCGATGACCGCCGAGGAGGCCGCCATGCAGATGGACCTCCTCAACCACGACTTCTACTTCTTCACGAACTCGGAGACGAGCCGGGCGGCCGTCGTGTACCGGCGTTCCGACGGCGACGTCGGGCTGATCGAGGAAGCCGACTAGCGCCGAGGTGACCGACACGGGCCCGGGGGAGCGCATCCGCGTCCTCGTCTGCGACGACCACGCGCTGTTCCGGCGCGGCCTGACGATGGTGCTCGAGGGCGAGGACGACATCGACGTCGTCGGCGAGGCCCAGGACGGCGAGGCCGCGGTCGCGCTGGCCGAGGAGGTGGCGCCCGACGTCGTCCTCATGGACGTGCGGATGCCGAAGGTGAGCGGCATCGAGGCGACCCGCCGGATCGCCGAGGCCGTCCCGTCCACCCGCATCCTGATGCTGACGGTGAGCGACGAGGAGGAGGACCTCTACGAGGCGATCAAGGCCGGCGCCACCGGCTACCTCCTGAAGGAGATCTCGATCGAGGAGGTGGCCGGGGCCGTGCGCTCGGTGGTGGGCGGGCAGAGCCTGATCCCGCCGTCGATGGCGTCGAAGCTGCTGACCGAGTTCTCCAACCTGGCCCGCCAGGCCGAGGAGCGCCAGCAGCTGGCCCCCCGCCTGACCGAGCGGGAGATGGAGGTGCTGCGCCTCGTCGCCCAGGGCCTGTCCAACCGGGACATCGCCAACCGGCTCGCCATCGCCGAGAACACGGTGAAGAACCACGTCAGGAACATCCTCGAGAAGCTCCACCTGCGCACGAGGATGGAGGCCGTCATCTACGCCGTGCGGGAGAAGCTCCTCGACATCGGCTGACGGCCCGCGGCCCGCGGCCCGGCGGCGAGGCGGGCGGCCCTGGGGGCACCGGTACAGTGGGGCGGGCATGGGCCTGTTCGACCGCATCCTCCG
>DASWMK010000226.1 GCA_036399815.1 Acidimicrobiales bacterium | reverse complement strand
GACCGTCGCCCTCCCTCGCCGACCAGGTGGCGAGGGGCGACGACGGCCTCGGCTACGCCACCTACCTGTCCTGGCGCGGCCACCTGACCCGCGAGCCGCCCCGCCGGCCCGACCCCGTCGGCCCGGCCGCCCCGCCGTCGCACCGCGAGGAGGCCTGGAAGTACGCGTTCAGGGGGAGCCGGTGCGAGGCGTGCGGGACCGTGCACCTGCCGCCCGTGCGGGTCTGCGTGTCGTGCGGCGCGGTCGACCGGATGGCGCCGGCGCCGATGGCCGACGTGCCCGGCACCGTCGCCACCTTCACCCTCGACCGGCTGGCGTGGTCGCCCAACCCGCCGATCGTCGCCGCCGTCGTGGACTTCGACGGCGGCGGCCGGTTCACGTGCGAGCTGACCGACGTCGCCCCCGACGCCGTCGCCATCGGCCTGCGGGTCGAGATGACGTTCCGCCGCCTGCTCACCGCCGGCGGCGTGCACAACTACTTCTGGAAGGCCCGCCCCCGCTAGGCGGAGCAGGAGGCGGTCGTCGTCGCCGTCGCCTCCGCGCCCGTCGCGTCGGTCACGACGACCGTGATCGTCCTCGGCGGCGCGCCGAGCCGGCAGCCGTTGCTCCAGTAGCTGGTCCCGTCGGTGGTCTCCGTCTTGAGGAGGATCGTCGAGCGGTACCACCGGAAGGTGTACGGCCCCACGCCCCCCGACGCCACCGCCACGCAGTCGTACAGGACGAGCCCGGGGTCGGCCCCGTACGAGTCGCAGCCCACGGCGACGGTCGGCGCCGTGGCCAGGGCAGGAGGAGCGACGCCCACCGAGGCGAGCACCAGCACGAGCAGGAACACGAGCCGCCGGACCATGGCCCCTCCGCCGGGAGTCGGGATGTCGGGATGTCAGGAGGGAACGTAGCAAGCGGGGCGAACCGCCGCCGGCTCAGCCCCGGTCGGGGCCGCCCCTCGCCAGCAGCGCGTCGTAGCGCTTCAGCACCCGCTCGAGGCAGGCCCGCTCCTCGTCCACCACCGACATCCACGAG
Organism: Acidimicrobiales bacterium; assembly: GCA_036399815.1. Classification (NCBI taxonomy): domain Bacteria; kingdom Bacillati; phylum Actinomycetota; class Acidimicrobiia; order Acidimicrobiales; species Acidimicrobiales bacterium. The sequence goes on along the minus strand of DASWMK010000226.1, from coordinate 1,168 downwards.
TCGAGCCGGGCCCCGCCGGCGTCGGTCAGGGCGTAGACGTGGCGGGGGGAGCCGGCCGTCGGGGTGTCCTCCCAGGACCGCAGCATCCCGTCGGCCTCGAGGTCGGACAGGGCCCGGTAGATGCTCGGCCGGTCGACCGGCCCGAACCCGAGGCGGAGGAACGCGTCCACTAGGCGGTAGCCGTGGCGGGGCTCCTCGGCCAGGAGCAGCAGGAGGGCCGGGTAGAGGAAGTGCCGCGGCGCAGCGAGGTCGAACCGGCAGTGCGCGCCGGACACCTCACCTGACATCTGGCCCCCAGACCCTTGCGCCCGCGTCGGACGCGACGGCGCGTCCGGACGGTACCATCCGCCCGACGGCCCCGAGGAGGCAGGCCATGGCCGCACCACCGGACGGATCAGTCCTCGGCCCCCTCGCCGACGACCTCGCCGTCGCCGCCCTCCTGCTGGCCCGGCGCTTCGCCGCCGGCGGCACCCTCTGGTGCTGGTCGCCCGGGCAGCCGGCCCACGCCCACCACGTCGCCGTCGAGTTCGTCCACCCCGTCGTCATGGGGACGAGGGCCCTGCCCGCCGCCGTCGTGACCGCGACGGACGCCGCCGCCGAGCTGCGCCCGGTGGCCCGGCCGGGCGACGTGCTGCTCGCCGTCGCCCCCGACGACCCCGACGTCGCCGCCACCCTCCGGCGGGCGACGGCCTGGGGCCTCGCCACCCTCTGGCTGGGTGACGGCCCCCGCCCGCCGGCCGGCGCCGCCGACGGCGTGCTGTGGCTCGGCACCGGCGACGGGCCCGACGCCCTCGCCGGCCACGACGGCCGCTTCGTGCTCGCCTACCACCTGCTGTGGGAGCTGACCCACGTGTGCTTCGAGCACCCCGGCCTGCTCGTCGAGGAGCCGGCCTGCGAGGGGCCGGCCTGCACCACGTGCTCGGACGAGGGGCGCCTCGGGGAGGTGGTCGGCGCCGAGGGCACCTCGGCGACGGTCCGCACGGCGACCGGCCTGGAGCCGGTCGACACCACGATCGTCGGCGCCGTCGGGCCCGGCGACCTCGTCCTCGTCCACGCCGGGACGGCGATCGCCGTGGTCGGGGCGGGCGGGTGACCGACTTCCTCTACCCGTTCATCGAGGCCGACGAGCGCGACGCCGCCGGGCTCCTCGCCGACCTCGCCCGGTCGG
>DASWMK010000225.1 GCA_036399815.1 Acidimicrobiales bacterium | reverse complement strand
TCGACGCAAGCCCTGCATCCCCGCTCACCGCGTTCAACCCGGCCACCGTGGGCGCATGGTCCACACCCACGTATGGGACGAGGGCGACGGCGGAGACGCGTTCATCAAGTCGAAGCAGTCCGACGAGGACGGCCGCTGGCGATTCGTCGCGTTCGACACGAACGGTCTCGTCGTCGGACGCGGCCGGGCCGACGGCTACTCCACCAAGGACGAAGCTGACGAGGCCGGCCAGAGGCTCGTCGGCGGCTACTGGCACCCGGTCACCGTCTGAGCCGTGAGTGAGTCGCCGTGTGGCGTTCGTCGTCGTCGGTGCGGGTCGTCGCGTACGTCTGGGGGCTCGTCTTCGGCTGACCGTCCGCAGGCCTGCGGCTTCCATCCTTTTTCCATCCCCGGACACCCGGCGGAGGGCACGACAGTCACGGTGACGACCATCCACCGGGGCGGGGACCAGCCATTCCGCTACGCTCGGGCCGTCCCGACCTTCCTCTCAAGGTGGAGACACGGGTTCGAATCCCGTTGGGGCTGCCACGCACAATTCCCGGTCCGGCACACTCTGCAGGGCGGCTGCCGCTCCCGGCTGAGGCGGGCTGACGTCTCTGACTATCCCTCCCTGTGCCGACAGGCGGCCGCGCCGGGCCCGTTCCCGGACCTATACGACGGGGCTCGGGTGGAGCGCCTTGACGGCGGGGCAAGGCGGTCATCACGGGCGGTGATCGACGACACCGGGGCAGCCTGAACCGACGCCTCCAGGCGGCGGCAGCGCGTCCGAACGTGGGCGGCCGGTGGTCGCTAGGAGCTTTCGGGGAATGGTGCGGCGGTCCGACTCCGCGGCCGTCGCCCTTGCCATGACACCTGCTTGCCGAGGTCTTCAGAACGGGTCGATCAGACGAACCGCGCGCCGGATGAAGTTACGAGATCAAGTCAGACGCAGCGGTGACGATGCGGTAGTCCCACCCGTTGCCTCCGGCAAGCTGGGTGCGGCCTCGCCATGTCCCATCGGAGTTGAAGCGGGTCAGATATGCAGTGCCGTCATCTGCGACGACGATCGCCTCGAGCGACGGGTCGCGGGTATCGACGTTCGAGGCTCCGGTGACGGTGTGGTAGTCCCACCCGTTGCCTCCGGCAAGCTGGGTGCGGCCTCGCCATGTCCCATCGGAGTTGAAGCGAGTGAGATATGCAGTGCCGTCATCTGCGACGACGATCGCCTCGAGCGACGGGTCGCGGGTATCGACGTTCGAGGCTCCGGTGACGGTGCGGTAGTCCCACCCGTTGCCTCCGGCAAGCTGGGTGCGACCTCGCCATGTCCCATCAGAGTTGAACCGATGTAACCAAGCCGTGTTGTCATCGGCGATGCCGATCGCCTCGAGCGTCGGGTCGCGTCTATCAATATTTGAGGCATTGCTGAGAATGCGGTAAGTCCACCCGTCGCCTCCCGCGAGCTGGGTACGGCCGCGCCACGTCCCATCAGAGTTGAACGTCGAAACGTAAGCAGTGTTGTCATCGGCGATGACGAGAGCCTCGAGGGTCGTCGCCGGAGGCGGCGGGCCAACCGTCGCGAGGGCGGTAGTCGCTTGGACGAAGTCAAAGACGACCCACAGTCGGCCTTGGCCATCGACCGTCACGCCAATACCCACATAGTTCCAACGTGTGTCGACGATGTTGGCATAGTGCGGGGGGGGAGGCCAACAGCGCGGCATCGAGCGATTCGACGTCGGCGCCACAACCGACGTTCTCGCCGAGAGCCGACCAGTTGTTACCAATGACCGCCTCTACGTCTGCTTGCAGATTCGGATTGTGGCCTTTACCGACAGTGGATCCGCACGTACCCACCATCTCGGCCGACCAACTTCGAGCGACACCGCGCATGGCGGTGGACATCGGCAACGAGCGGAGCCCCCGCTCGGTCCGCGCGCTATTGAGCCTGGAGAAAAAATCCCACTCGGCTGACTCACTACTCTGAACAGCCGTAGTGGTTCTACGGGTTTCGGCCGTGAAGGCGCCGTCTTCACTCATCACTACGGTTCTTCCTAGTCCTGCCACGGCCGGCGGAACACCGAGTAGCGACGTCATTCCAACAGCCACCGCTACCGTCGGCCACCAATATCTATGGGCGATCACCGCCGAAGTATCGTCCCATATACATATTTTGTCAAATTCGTTCCCACCCGCGCGCCCGCCGGTAACCGAGAGGGGCGGGTTCCTGTCGACGACAACCACAGTCGGATGCGAAGCGGCGAGATGACGTTCGTCCCAAAGGGCGTCGCCCATGCGTCCATTGTGATGTCGCCCGAGGCCAGGTTTCCGCGCGATCCAGTTCCATTGACGCCGTCGGCCCAAGCGTTCGCCGAGGCGCCGGCGAACCAGTCGTCGACTGACCAGCGCAAATGCCCGGAGCCAGTCCGCGGCCGGTGGTTCCCATCGATAGTTCCAGCGTGGCGCTCGTTGCCGCGGCCTGCCCCAGAGGTGCCACCGGCGATCGCCCGCTACGGCTCGTCCCCGGGTCGGAGCTGTGCGTCGAGCGTCGAGGAACCGCACTCCGCCCCTCCCCGGTGAGCCCCATCGTGTAGACGGGTCGCAGCAAATCGCCCGGCTGTGCTCGGAGGGAGCCGTGTCCCAGGTTCGTGTCCACAACTTCTCGGTCTCGCTGGACGGGTTCGGCACCGGCGAGGGCCTGACGTTCGACGCCCCGTTCGGCCACGCCGGGCACCGGCTGCACCAGTGGATGTTCGCCACCCGCTTCTGGCACACGATGGTCGGCGATGCCGGCGGCAACGACGGGGTCGACAACGCGTTCGCCGAGCAGTTCAACCTCGGCGTCGGTGCGGAGATCATGGGCCGGGGCAAGTTCTGGCCCAACACCGGCCCCTGGACCGATGTCGGCACCAACGACGAGTGGCGGGGCTGGTGGGGGCCGAACCCCCCGTTCCACACGCCCGTGTTCGTCCTCACGCACCACCCGCGCCCCTCATTGGAGATGGAGGGCGGCACGGTGTTCCACTTCGTCGACGCCTCCCCGGAGGACGCGCTCGACCTCGCCCGGGAGGCGGCCGGCGACCTCGACGTGCGGATCGGCGGCGGCCCGACGGTCGTCCGCGAGTTCCTCGCCGCCGGCCTGATCGATACCGCCCACGTCGTGCAGGTCCCGATCCTACTCGGCCGGGGCGTCCGCCTCTGGGACGGCCTCGAGAACCTCGACGAGCGCTACGACACCGAGGCGGTGTCGTCGCCGAGCGGCGTCGTCCACCTGACCATGACCCGTCGATGAGCGATCGCACCGGCGCGCCCTCGATCGACCGCAGCGCGGTGCTCGACGCGGCGCGGTACTTCGACCGGTGGCTGGCGTTCCGGCAGCGGTACGACCGGATCCCCGGCATCCAGGCGGCCGTGCTCCACGGCGACGAGGTGGTGCTGTCGTGCGCCCACGGGCTGGCCGACGTGGAGGCCGGCACCCCGCTCACGACCCGCCACCTGTTCCGCATCGCCTCGCACTCGAAGACGTTCACGGCGACGGCCGTGCTCCAGCTCGTCGACCGGGGCGACCTCCGGCTCGACGACCCCGTCTCGCGGTGGCTGCCGTTCCTCGCCGCGTCCGACCTCGCCACGGTCACCGTGCGGGAGCTCCTCGGCCACGGCGGCGGCCTCGTGCGCGACGGCTGGGACGGCGACTTCTGGCAGCTGCACCGGTCCTTCCCCGACGCCGCCGAGCTCGAGCGGATTGCCATGGACGACGCCGCCGTCCTGTCCCGCAACGAGCGGTTCAAGTACTCGAACATCGGGTTCTCGCTGCTCGGCATGGTCGTCGCCGCTGCCTCCGCCCAGCGGTACGACGACTACGTGCGCGACCACATCCTCGGGCCGTTGGGGCTGGAGGACACCGGTCCCGACCTCGACCCGGCACGGGCCGAGGACTACGCCACCGGCTACAGCGCCCTCGCCTACGCCGACCGCCGGCTGCCCATCGACCTCGTCCCAACGGGAGCGATGGCGTCGGCCACCGGCTTCTACTCCACGGCGTCGGACGTCGTCCGCTACGCCGCCGCCCACTTCCACGGCGACGTCCGGCTCCTCTCCGAGGACGCCAAGCGGCTCGCCCAGCGGACCGAGTGGGAGGTCGCCGAGAACCAGGCCTACGGCCTCGGCTTCGCCGTCACGAAGGTCGGCGACCGCCGGCTCCTGGGCCACGGGGGCGGCTACCCGGGGCACATCACGTTCACGATGTTCGACCCCGTCGAGCGGGTCGCCGTGTCGGTGCTGACCAACGCCATCGACGGCGGGGCGCGCGGGATGGCGACGGCGTTCGTCCGCCTCCTCGACCTCGCCGCCAAGGACGGGGCCGACCCCGCCGACGCCGACCTGTCGTCGTTCCGGGGCCGGTTCGCCAACCTCTGGGCGGTGTTCGACATCGCCGACCTCGGCGGCCGCCTCTACCGCATGGACCCCACGGTCCCCGACCCGGTCGCCGAGCCCGAGCGCCTCGCCGTGGTCGACCCGGACACGCTGCGCTTCGAGGAGGCGTCGGGCTACAGCTCGCCCGGCGAGCGGCTCGTCTACGACCGGGCCGCCGACGGCACCGTGCGGTCCGTGCGGGGCGGCAGCGGGATGCGCTCGTACCCGGTCGACGAGCTCACCAGGGCCGTCGACGGCCGGGACCGCGTGACGCCGGCCGAACCCCTGCTGCCCTGACGGCCCGGCGGGGCCCGGCCGTCAGACGGCGGCGTGGACCGGCGCCGTCTGCGCCCGTCGCACCGCGAGCTCGACGTCCTCGCGGACGAGGTCGGCGTTGACGGCGATCGCCACCGCCGAGCCGGCTCCGGCCGCGGTGATCACCTGGGCACGCGGGTCGACCACGTTGCCGGCTGCCCACACGCCGGCCGCCGTCGTGCGCCCGGTGGCGTCGACGACGGCGAAGCCGGCCTCGTCGACCTCGCAGCCGAGGCCGGCGAGCAGCCCATCGCGGTGGGCGCCGTTGCCGGGCCGGACGAACACGGCGGACCGGGCCACCACGCGGCCGTCGCCCAGCTCCACCCCGCGCAGCCGGTCGTCCTCGACGACCAGGCGCGCCACCGGGCCGGGCTCCACTCGGATGCCGCGGGCGTCGAGCTGGGCCCGCTCGTCGTCGGTGAGCGCGTAGGTGTGGGCGAAGAACACGACGTCCTCCGACCACTGGCGCACGAGGAGCGCGTGCTGCACGGACCCGGCGATCGTGCCGAGCACGCCGAGCGGCTGGTCGCGGACCTCCCACCCGTGGCAGTACGGGCAGTGCAGGAGGTCGCGGCCCCAGCGCTCGCGGACGCCGGGGATGTCCGGCAGCTCGTCGCCCACGCCGGTCGCCACGACGACCCGCCGGGCCGGGAGCCGCCGGCCGCCGGCCAGCCGCACGACGAACCCGTGGTCGATCCCGACGACGGCATCCTCGACCACGGCCACGCCGTAGCGCGCCACCTCGGCCCGCCCGGTCGCCAGCAGCTCGCGCGGCGGCATGCCGTCGCGCGAGAGGAACCCGTGCATCTGCGCCGCCGGGGCGTTGCGCGGTGACCCGGCGTCGACCACGGCGACCCGTCGCCGGGCCCGCCCGAGCACGAGGGCGGCGCTGAGGCCGGCCGCCCCGCCACCGATCACCACCACGTCGTACCGCTGCTCGTCCATCGAGACCACCTCCGACGCCCACGGTGCACCGGCGTCGCCGCGTCGACAACTTTCGTTGCCGAACCTGGGAACGCGGAGTTGACTGCGCTCGTGACGAGCTCGCCGCAGATCGACGCCGTCCTCGCCGAGGTGGGGCCCCGGCTGCGGCGCCTGCGCACCCAGCGGGACGTCACCCTGACCGAGCTGGCCGCCGCCACCGGCATCTCGAAGAGCACGCTCTCACGGCTGGAGTCGGGGCAACGCCGGCCGAGCCTCGAGCTGCTGCTCCCGATCGCGCAGGCCCACGGCATCCCGCTGGACGAGCTGGTCGGCGCCCCCGAGGTCGGCGACCCCCGGATCCGCCCCCGCCCGCAGAAACGGGGCGACCGCATCGTCGTGCCGCTGACCCAGCAGCCGCGCGGCGTGCACGCCTGGAAGGTCGTGATCCCGCCGAGCCGCCGGGCTCCCGAGCTCCGCACGCACGAGGGCTACGAGTGGCTCTACGTGCTGAGCGGCGAGCTGCGGCTGATCCTCGGCGACCACGACCTCACGATGGGCCCGGGCGAGGTGGCCGAGTTCGACACCCGGGTGCCGCACTGGTTCGGCGCCGCCGGCGACCGGCCGGTGGAAATCCTGAGCCTGCTCGGCCGTCACGGCGAACGGGCCCACGTCCGGGCCGCACCCCGCCGCCGGAAGGGCGACGGCTGAGGCCCGGCCGCGCCGTGGAGCCCGCTGCCGCGATGCGTCGTCAGATCACCGGGCTAGGCGACAGCGGCCACGAGGGCCGGACCACGCGCCTCTCCGAGGCCCGGCGACGACCCGCCGCGCCCCGTCGCCGTCTCGCCCGCGTGGTCGCCCGTCAGCCGAGCTTGCCGAGGACGGCGTGGGCGATCAGGCGGTCGAGACGGCGGATGTCGATGCCCCGGTTGAGGTTCACCTTGATGTGGCCCGCCCTCGTCCAGAGCTCGAGCTCCGCGTTCATGTCGAGCAGACCGCCGGCGTTCTCCGACGACCACATGTTGATGGCCGAGTACGGGAGGCTGTAGATCTCGACCTTCTTGCCGCGCAGGCCCTGGGCGTCGCGAACGATCAGCCGGTGGGTGGTGAAGATGGCGCTGTCACGAAACGTCTTGTAGGCCGCGACGGCACGCTCGCCCTCGACGAGCAACGAGCTCACGTCGTCGGGGATCGGGCACTCCTGGACGAGCGTCCACGTCACGATCGCTGCCGGTTCCAATCAGCCTCCTCTCGAACAGTTCGGCGGCCGGCGGTCAGCACTCGGTCGGCAGCTCGGACACGGCGTCGCGGTCGACCCACTCGGATGGGCCGCCGGCTGCGGGGCGGACCTGGACGCGGTCGTCGTCCACGGCCAGCAGCTCGACCTGCTCGTTGGTGCAGGCCACGTGGGCCGTCCCGCGCAGGTAGAAGTCGTTCACCCAGCCCTCGGCCGGCGCGCCCTCGAGGGCGCGCACCTTGGCCCACTCGCCGCGCGTGGCCACGACCTCGACCAGGGTGCCGTCGGGCACCGACCCGGTCGGCGCGGTCGCGTCGGGCGCCGTGACCAGGGCGACGGCCGGCTCGGCCAGCAGGCCGTGGTCGTCCCGGCCGCTCACGATGAGCACCCGGCGGGCCGGCGCCGGCTCGGCCGCGCCCGCGCCGGCGTTCCCGCCGTCGTCCCCTCCGCACCCGACACCGCCCACACCGCCGATGGCGAGCGCTCCGGCCAACGCCAGCGCCCGCCATCGCCGGCTCACGGGCACGTCGCCGGGTTGGCGGTCCCCTTCGTCACGTTGGTCGAGATGGTGTGGCACCACGTGCCGCCGTCGCCCTGGCGGTGGAACACCTTGTCGTACTGGGTCGACCCGAGCGAGTAGCTGTCGGTGTCGTAGACCGTCTCGGTCCCGCCCGCGATGGCGAGGTAGCGCACCGAGTCGCTGCCCGTGTTGTTCAGGAACCCGCTGGCGAACGACATCACCCACCGGCCGCCGGCCGGGATCACGGTGCCGGCCGGGATCGGCTTCGGCGAGCCGCCGCCGGCGGCGACGTCGTCGATGTACATCCCGCTCACGTCGGCGCTCACCGACGCCGGGTTGTACAGCTCCACCCACTCCTGCCCGGTGCCCGACGGCGCCATCAGGTACTCGTTGACCCGCACCTGGGACGCGGCCGCCGACCCGGACGGGGCCTCGTCGTAGGCGGCGTAGGTCCTCGTGCCGGCGTCGTAGTCGACCGTGTAGCCGGCGCCGCTGCTCGTCGTGGCCAGGTGCACGTCACCGTTGTGGTTGAACGTGCCGGAGTAGTCGATCGGCGCGCCGGTGCCGTCGACGTCGTCGCACGGGTTGTTGGCGAGGTACACGTCGGCGCCGACCCCGCGCTCGTTCACGACCGTCTGGAACACGTCGAGGACGCGGTTGGCGGGGTGCCCGTAGCTGTTGACGCCGCACGAGATGAACGCCGACTCGGGCGCCAGCGCGTTCACGTAGGCGTCGGACGACGAGTGGGTCGACCCGTGGTGGTTGGCCCTGACCGTCTCGACGTTGCCGAAGGCCGACGTGAGCGACGCCTCGACGTCGTTGTACGTGTAGCCGTTGCCGCTCGTGGCGTGCTCGCCGTCCGTGTCGCCCGCGGTCGCGTACTCGAACCGGCCCCGGGTGAACTTCACGGCGATCGAGTAGTCGTTCTCCGAGGGCGGCGTGGCGTCGGCGGTGTGGTCGCCGCTGACCGGGGTGACGCCGTCGGCCTGCTTCACGCCCTTCGCGTTGGCCTGGAGGATGGCGACGGTGACGCCGGTGCCGAGGTCGATCGACGGCCAGGGCGCGCTGTTGGTGGCCGTGACGACGTGGCCCTGGATGGCGGCCCGGTCGGCCTGGCCGGCCGGCCCGTAGAGCCAGCAGATCCAGCGCATCGCCGTCTGGGAGACGGTGCCCGCGTTGTGCCAGGCGACCTCGTCCGACGGGGCGGCGGACGTGCCGACGTCGCAGTTGCCGTCGCCGTTGGTGTCGACCCAGGTGCCGCCGTCGCGGTCGATCAGCGTGCCGACCGTGAAGCCCTCGCCGGCCGGGTTCAGCAGCCGGTACAGCCCGTTGCCGACCGTCGACGTGTCGTTCGGGTTCGAGGCGTAGCCGATGTGGTCGAGGTGGTGGTGGGAGGCCAGCACGTAGTCCAGGTGGACCGGCCCCGCCACCCCGCAGATCGACTTGATGCGGGCGGCCACCTTCGCCGCGTTCGTCGACGCGCCCGTGGAGTTCCACGCCGTCTCGCCGAGGTCGATCAGCATCGTCTTGCCGGTCGGCCCGATGATCAGCTGCGAGTCGCCCTGCTCGACGTCGAACCAGTAGACGTTCAGCTCGCCCTGACGCCAGGTGCCGGCCGTGGAGCACGCCGTCCCGGCGGCCCCCGCCCGCTCCGCCGGCGCGGCGAGCACCACCGCCGACGCCGCGACCAGCATGGCGAGCCACGCCACGGTGGCCCTTCGCCGCCTCGTTCCCCCGTGCACCGCATCCCCCTCAGGACGTCGCCCGCTCGCCCGTCATCGTAGTGACCCGGCTTGCGGACGGCACCGGCCGGCGAGGTGCCCGGCGACCCGGTAGGCGAGGGCGAGGACCGTCAGCGCCGGGTTGACGCTGCCGTTGGTGACGTGGAGGGACGCGTCGGCGACCGAGAGGTTGGCCACGCCGTGCACGGCGCCCCACTCGTCGGTCACCGACGACGCCGGGTCCCGGCCCATCCGGCACGTGCCGGCCTGGTGCTGCCCGGCGTTCAGCTGGACGCGCCCGGGGTGGCTCCACACCGCCGTGGCGCCCGCCTCGGCCAGCCACTCCTCGGCCCGCGCCCGGAGGGCCGCGGCCGTCCGCAGGTCCTCGACGTGGATGGCCCCGCTCAGCCTGGCCACCGGCATGCCGAAGCGGTCGGCGACCGACGGCGACAGCGTCACCCTGGCCCGTGGGGTCGGCACCTCCTGGACGGGACCGAGCACCTGGCTGGTGCGCCGGTACGACTCGCGCACCATCCGCTTGCCGTCGAGCCCCCACCTCGGCGCGCCCGGCGGCAGGCCCCGCCGCCAGAACAGCAGCGGCAGCTCGACGAACTCGTTGGCCAGCATCCCGCCGCCGACGACCCCGTCGTTGCCGTGGACGAACTGACAGGTGGCGACGGCGACGCCGGGGCCGACCCCGTCCTGCACGACGTCGTCGAAGCGGCCCACCGCGCCCGTGTAGACGTGGCCCTGGAGGTGCCGGCCGACCTGGTCGGACCCGTTGCCGAGCCCGTCGGGGAAGGGCCCGCAGGCGCTGGCGAGGAGCAGGCGGGCCGTCTCGACGGCGCCGGCGCACAGGACGACCTGCCCGGCGCGGACGGCCCGGTGGGCGCACCGCCCGCCCTCGTCCCTCGCGACGTCGACGCCCACCGCGGCCCGCCCCCGCACGAGGACCCGCGTCACCTGCGCCTCGGTCAGGAGCACGGCCCGGCCGGTGGCGAGCGCCCGCGGGATGACCGTGTTGTGGGTGCCGTTCTTGCTCTCCGACGGGCAGGCGAAGCCGACGCAGTGGCCGCACCGGACGCACGCCGGGCGCCCGGCGAAGGGGACGGTGTTGACGGCGAGCGGCACCGGTCCGGCCGACCAGCCCAGCCGGGCGGCCGCGGCGGCGAGGATGGCCGACTCGGTCGTGGGCGGGACGGGCGGCATGGGGTAGCCCCGGCTCCGCGGCCGCGCCTCGAGCCCGTGGCAGCGGTGGGCGGACGGGTCGCCGGCGACGCCGACCTCCCACTCGGCCCTCGTGTAGTCGGGCTCGAGGTCGTCGTAGCCGATGGGCCAGTCGGCCAGCGAGCTGCCGTCCGGCACCCCGTAGCGGGAGGCCATGCGGAAGTCGTCGGGGAAGAACCGCCAGGCCTGCGCCCCGTACAACCGGGTGCCGCCGCCGACGGTCACCGCGTTGGCGTGGTAGGCGGGGTCGTGGGGGCGCACGACCCGCTCCTCGCCGTCGGCGCCGACGAACACCCGGGGATGGGCGGCCGGGTCGGGCCCGGTCGTCTGCCCGTAGAGCGGCAGCCGGTGGTTGCGCAGGTGGTCGCGGGGCTCGTCGCCGGCCCCGAGCCACCGGCCCTGCTCGACGAGGAGGACGCTCGCCCCCGCCTCGGCGAGCACGCAGGCGACGACCCCGCCGCCGGCGCCGGCGCCGACGACGACCGCGTCGTAGGCGTCGTCCAGGTCGGCCAGCCCCACCGGGCCGGGCGGGTCCCTGGCCGGGAAGGCGGACGCCGAGGGCCCCGGGGAGTAGCCGACCATCTCCCAGGCGCCGCTCGCCGGGCTGCCGTAGAACGCCTCGGCCGCCAGCCTGGCCGTCGCCTCGACGAAGGCGGCCGGCGGCACCGGCCACGGCGCCGCCACCTCGCCCCGCTCGGCCGACCGGAGGAGCCGGTCCTGTCCGTCCGGGCCGAGCGCGGCGAACCCCGCCCGCCGGCCCGGCGGGCCTCCTCGTCGAGCGCGGCCAGCCCGGCGTCGACCAGCGCGGCGGTGGCGGGCACCTCGGCGAGCAGCCGCCGCACGGTCGCCGGCGCACCGGCGTCCACGGCCGACGGCCAGCCGTCGCCGCCGGGCACCATCCGGTCGAGCACCGCTGCGAGGAGGTCGGTGCCGCCGCCCCGCTGCGTGCCCGCCGGCCAGTCCACCGCTACCCCAGCTGGTCCCTGGCCCTCGCGATCACGCCCTGGAGGCGCAGGGCGTGCCGGGCGTCGAGCGGGTGGGGCACGCCGGAGCGGACGGCCTCGGCGAACTCCCGGCGGGCCACGGCGAACGAGTCGGCGCCGACGATCGAGGAGCAGTCGAGGGCGGCCGACGCCGCCTCGCCGTACACCTCCACGCCGGCCACGTCGTCGGTCCGCGAGAACAGCGACAGCGACGCCTCGCTGACGGCGCCGCCCTCGTGGTCGAGGAGGAGGCCGGTCCAGCGCCGGTCCCCGTGGGCGCGCACGTCGACCACCGGCCCGAGCGCGGCGTCGAGCAGGTCGACCAGGTGGGGGCCGACGTCGAGCAGGCCGCCGTGCTCGAGCCGCCACGGGCTGACGAACGGGCCGCCGAGCATGGCGCCCGACAGGAACCGCCCGGCGGCGCCGATCGGGCGAAGCGCCGGCACGCCGGCGAGGAAGTCGCGGGCCGCCGACGTGTACCGCCAGCTGAGGAGGACCTGGGTGACGACGCCGGCCTCGTCGACGGCGTCGGCCACCCGGCGGGCGGTGTCGAGGTCCTCTGCGAGCGGCTTCTCGAGGAACAGCGCCTTGCCGGCCCGGGCGGCCAGCGGGGCCAGCTCGCCCTGGGCGGCCGGCGCCACGCAGAAGGCGACCGCGTCGCAGTGGTCGAACAGCTCCTCCACCCGCCCGAAGGCCGGGGCGCCGAAGCGGCCGGCCAGCGCCTCGGCCTGCTCGGGCCGGCGGGCCCACACCCCGGCGAGGGTCGTCTCGGGGCCGGCGGCGAACGTCGGGGCGTGCACCATCCCGGCCCACGGCCCGGCGCCGACGAGGCCGACGGTGAGCGGCGTGCCGTCCCCGGTCGACGGACGGGTGCCATCGCTCACAACCGGAACATAGCGCCCGGGCGGCCGGGGCCGCCGGGTGCCGCACGCGCCTCGGTGTGCCATCGTGGCCGGCCCAACCGGCGGACCGCGGAGGGTTGCGGTGTCCACACCGTTCGACGCCATCGTCGTCGGCGCCCGCTGCGGCGGCGCACCGACGGCCATGCTCCTCGCCCGGAAGGGGTGGCGGGTCCTGCTCGTCGACCGGGCCACGTTCCCGAGCGACACCCTGTCCACCCACCTCGTCCACCCGCCCGGGGTGGCGGCGCTGGCCCGGTGGGGCGTGCTCGACGCCGTCGTCGCCAGGGGGACGCCGGCCATCGAGCGGTACTCGGTCGACTTCGGCCCGTTCGGGCTGGCCGGCCCGCTGCGCCCGACCGACGACGGGGTGGCGACCGCCTACGCGCCCACCCGGGTCGTCCTGGACGACCTGCTGGTGGAGGCGGCCGCCGCCGCCGGCGTCGACGTGCGGGAGGGCGTGGCCGTCGAGGGGCTGGTCGTCGAGGACGGCGCCGTCGTCGGCGTGCGGACGTCGGGCGACGGCGGCCACGCCGTGGAGGAGCGGGCGAGGGTCGTCATCGGGGCCGACGGGCGCCACTCCCACGTCGCCCGGTGGGTCGGCGCCGAGGCCCACGCCGAGCAGCCCACGTTCACGGCGACCTACTACTCGTACTGGAGCGGGGTGCCCGTCGACCGGTTCGAGGCCTACGTGCGGGACCGGCGCTCGTTCGCCGCCTTCCCGACCAACGAGGACCTGACGCTGGTCGTCATGGGCTGGCCCCGGTCGGAGTTCGCCGCCAACCGCCACGACGTGGACGGCACGTTCCTCCGGGCCCTCGACCAGGCGCCCGAGCTGGCCGATCGGGTGCGGGCGGGGACGCGGGAGGCCCGCTTCCACGGCACCGGCGACGCCCCCGGCTTCTACCGCCGGCGCTACGGGCCCGGGTGGGCGCTGGTCGGCGACGCCGCCCACCACAAGGACCCGTGCACCGCCCAGGGCATCAGCGACGCCTTTCGGGACGCCGAGTCGCTCGCCGCCGCCCTGGACGACGTGTGGTCGGGGCGGGCCCCGTTCGACGACCGGCTGGCCGCCCACCAGCAGGAGCGGGAGGCCGAGAGCCTGCCGATGTACGAGTTCACCTGCCAGCTCGCCGCGCTGGAGCCGCCCCCGCCCGAGCTCGCCGCCTTCCTCGAGGCGGCCAGCCGGTCGCCGGAGGCCAGCACCGACTTCGTCAGCGTGGTCGCCGGCACCGTCGGGATCCCCGAGTTCCTCGCCCCGGAGAACGTCGCGAGGGTGCTCGAGGGGGCGGGCGCCTAGCCGGCGTGCGGGCCGCCGACGCGACGGGCAACGTCGATCCGCCACCGCACCCGCACCGGGACGGTCACCGGCACGCCCTCACCGGTCGACTCGTCGGCGCCGAGATGCGGGTCACGACGTCGTAGTCCACGAGAGCCGGTCGTCGGGGTGGGCCACGCTGAGCTGGACCCACTGGGAGCCGGCCGGCGCCGGCGTCGTCCCGAGCGTGCCGGCCACCAGGACCTGGACGGCGACGTCGTCGCGAGCGGCGACCAACCGGTGGGCCGCCGCAGGGCCGGACGCCGGTGCCTCGAGCGGCGCCGACGTCGTGAGGTCCCAGCCTCCTTCGGCCAGCGCGGTGGCGACGCGTTCCACGACGGTGGCGAGGTCGCCCCGGGCCGTGCCGTCGCCCACGACGTACTCGACGTCCTTGGACCGCTCGGTGGCCGGCTCGCGCTCCGCGGCCACGCCGAAGGACCCCAGGAGCGAGGTCGCCACGGCGCGCAGCTCACCCGTGCCGTCGTCCTGACCCCGGCCGCACCCGCCGGCCAGCGCCAGCAGCGCGGCGAGGGCCGCACCGCCGGCGGCTAACCAGCGAGCTCTTCCGCGACCGCTTCGGTCGAGCACGCCAACGTCCGGCCCCGGAGGCGGGCGGTGCACGTCCCCGCGAGCACCGTGAGCGGCCCGCGCGTGTCGATGCTCGTGTCGACGAGCCGGACGACACCGCTGTGCTCCGACGCGAGCACGTGGACCGTGGCGTCGGCGTCGGTCGCCAGCAGGGATGACGTCACCATCGAGATCGTGCCACCTTCGTTGGCGCCGTCCCGGGTGCCGGCGACGCGCACGCCGATGCCCCGGCGCGTCCTGATCGACGTGGCCTCGGCGTCGAAGGTGTCGTCCGCGTCGTTCAGCTCGACGAGCAGCGCATCGTTGTCCACCGAGACGCGTTGCAGCCTCAGCCGGTTGGACGAGGCGTCGGTGGCGCGGTCGTGGATGTTGAGGATCCCGCCGGTGATCGTGACGTTGTTCAACGTGACGTCGGCGCCCTGCTCGAGGTGGACCACGCAGTCCGGCAGGGACACCGTGCGGTTGGCATCACGCAGCTCGGTCGTCACGATCGCGATCCCGGGCCCTGCGGCCGTCGGCCTCGCGCACGATGCCGCCACGTCGACCAGCGACACGGGACCGTTGGCGACCGAGGCGGCGACGTCGCCGCCTCCGGCGTCGACGACGGCACCCTCGCCGCAGCCGGCCACGGCGAGGGCCACCAGCGTCGCGGCCCCGAACAGGCGTCGGGCGTTCATCGCACCACCTCCAGGAAGGTCTCAGCTTGGACGGCGGTGCCCGCCGCGTTGGGATGCGGGTCGAAGCGCCGTTGCACCTCGCGCATGGTCGAGCCGGTGTCGACCGGCGGCCACCCGAGGTCGAAGTCGACGGCGGTGAGCGCGCCGATCGCCTCGCACTCGGTGCCGAACACGTAGCTGTCGTCTGAGCCTGCGCCGTGGCCCTCGAACGGCGGACCGAGGTCCACCACCTCGAAGCCGTGCGCCTCGGCCCGCTGTCGCAGCTCGGTGTTGATCGCCGAGTTGATGATGTCGCCGATGCCGTGGACGATCGAGCACGAGCGATCCGGGAGGTTGTTGACGACCTTTTTCTCGTTGTACGGGTTGTAGTACAGCGACACGGCGACGGTCGCCCCGTTGCCCGCGGCCCCGTCCAGGATGTCGAACATCGTGTCCATGTCGCCGCTCAACGGCTCGGCCGTGGCGCGATCGGTGGCCGCCGCCCGGCACTCGTCATCCCTGACGACCACCTCGTAGCCATAGACGATGCCGAGGAACTTCTTCTGCTCGACCCCGACGCATCGTCCGAGCCAGTACTGCACGTCCGAGAACTGCATGTCGTTGGCGCCGAGCGAGACGGTCACCAACTCGGTCGCCTGCTCGGCGGCGGTGAGCTGGGGCACCCACGTGCCCAGCGCGTTGTGCCCGAGCTCGTAGGCCGTGACCGCCTCGGTGATCGAGTAGCCCCAGATGCCCTTGCGGTCCAGGTCGTCGAAGCGGGCATCGGCGGCGGCGATGCGCTCCGGGTAGGGCGTTGCCGGCGGCGTGCCCATGCAACCGTAAGGGGAGATCACGCGGTTCTCCGCGCACGTGGGCACCGAGAAGCCGGTGGTCGTCGAGTCGCCGACGGCGACGTACTCGGCGCCGTCGCCGGTGTCGATCTCGGTCACCGGAGGGTTCATCGTGAACGAGGCGAAGAACACGTTGTCGTCGGCGGAGGGGTTCCTCGTGGCCACGGTGAGCCGCGTCGAGCCGTCGGCGACGAACGGTACGAGGTCGTACAGCTCGTCGTCGGTGCGCGGGCCGGTGTTGTGGGCGAACGGCGGCGGGTTGTCGGGTGAGTCGCCGACGCCACCGACCGTGATCAGCGCCCCGTTGATCGGCTCGCCGTCGTCCTCGCCGCCGGCCGACGAGGTGAGGCGGGAACCGTTGACGTCGACCTCGCTGTACTGGCTGGCGCCGAAGTTCTGGTAGCCGTACGAGATGCCGAGCGACATCCGCTGGATGAGGTCGGGGTCGGAGAGGTCGATCGGCTCGGCCAGGCCCAGGGTGAAGTCGTCGCCGGCCGTCTTCATGGCGCCGAACAGCAGGGTCACCGACCGGTCGTGGTCCTGGGCCGGATCGTCGAAGATCGCCACGAGGATGACCCCGTCGAAGTCGACGGGACTGCTCTCCGCCACGAGGAAGGCGACCGGCCCTGCCGGCGCGGCGGCGATCCTCGCCCCGACGAGGCCCGTGACGTCGGCCCAGTAGTTGGTGGACTCGATGTTGCTGGGCGCGGAGTGGGTGAAGCCCACCGGCTGGCCGTCGATCGACACCTGCCCGGTCCCCGGTCCCCGGAACCCGGTCGAGGCCGCGAAGAAGACCGCCCTGCGCAACGTGGCGCCCGGCGGCTTGTCGATGCTGAGCCAGGTCCACGCGCCCGTCGTGCCGGCGCCGCCGGTGGACTGGGTGATGCGGCCGCGCTCGTGCACGATCACCTGGAGCCCCCCGGCGGCCCCGGTCGCTGCCGCGGCGGCGGCCGTGGCGGGCCCGGGCTCGACCTCTCGGGGCGCCGTGCCCGGGTCGACGGCGTCGACCGCGTCCTCGGTCGTGTCGTCGGCTGCTTCCGCCCGGGGCACGCCCAGGCCGATGCAGGCGACGGCCAGCGCCGCCGTGAGGACGCGGCGCGCCGCGCACCTCGATCCGATCTTCCGCATTGCCGCCCCTCCGTCCGCCGTGCTGTGAGCGGGGCATTCTCCCACAAGCGGGCGTTCTACGCTACGAGTGCAGAAGGTATGGGGGTCGCGGGTGGAGGTCGCCGCCCACGGTGCTCGAGGGGGCGGGCGCCTGGCCGGCGTGCTACGACCGGGCGGTGACGGGTCGACCCCACCTCCGCTCCCTCCGCTCGCTCCGCCTCGCCGCCGCCCTGCTGGTCGCCGCGGCCGGGCCGGCGCCGGCCACCACTCCGGCCGGCGCCGGCACCCCGGTGCCGCGGCTCGCCTACGACACGTTCCTCGGCGACGAGCCGGTCGCCGTCGTCGCCGGCCTGCACGGCGACGTCACGGCCCGGTTCGAGGACGCCGAGCCGTTCCTCTCGATCACCGGCGGGCTCGTCGCCGTGGCCCGCCGCACCTACGCCGACCCGTTCAGGGCCGACGTCACCGTGGCCGACGCCGCCACCGGCGAGGTCCGCCAGGTCGTCCCCGACGCCCGCTACCCGCTCCTGTTCGACGGCGGCGACGCCCTGCTGTTCCTGCCCGACAACCAGGGCGTGAGCGAGGACGACGAGCGGGACCCCTACGTCAACTCGGTCTGGTACCGGGACCTGACGACGGGCGCCGAGCGGCGGCTGGCCCAGTTCACCGACGGCGACTTCCGGCCGCTGCACCTGGCCGCCTCGCCCACCGGCCGGCGGGTGGCGTTCACCGTCGGCGACGACACCGGCCGGTTCGAGTGGGACGTGTGGGCCGGGCCGGTCGACGGGCCGGCCCGGCCGGTGACCGACGACGGGCAGTCGCTGTACCCGTCGTTCAGCCCGGACGGCCGCAGCATCGCCTACACCCATCAGGAGCGGACGGACGGCTGCTCCACCGAGGTGCGGGTGATGGACGCCGACGGCGGCCGCCAGCGGACCCTCGCCGCCGGGTCGTGCGCGCGCTCGCTCATCCGGCCGGTGTGGCTCGACCGGGAGACGATCGTCGCCTGGCAGTTCACCGGCGACGAGGCCGGGTTCCGGCCGAGCGGCCTGGTGACGGTGGACGTGGCCACCGGCGCCGTCGACACCGTCGTGACCGGGCGGGTGTTCGACTTCTCGGTGTCGCGCACCCTGCACGTCGTCGCCTTCCGCACCGTCGACGGCCGCATCGCCGTGTGGGACCCGGCGACCGGGAAGGTCCGCCCGGTGGCCGGGGCCGCCGCCCGCCCCGGCGGGCACCTGCACGTGGACGGCGCGCTCGAGCAGGCGGTCTGACGCCGTGGCCCTGCCGGCCGAGGGGATGGCGACCGCGGAGGTCGTCGAGGCGCTGCTGGCGAAGCGGGGCCGGGACGTGCGCTGGCGGGAGGGGCGGGCCTTCTCGCTCGTCTACGACGGCGGGCCGGCCGTCCACGAGGTCTGCGAGGCGGTGGCGGCGATGTTCCTCCACGAGAACGCCCTGAACACGGCCGCGTTCCCGAGCCTCGGGGAGATCCAGGCCGAGGTCGTGGCGGCCACCGCGGACCTGCTCCACGCCCCGCCCACGGCCGCCGGGTTCCTGACCTCGGGCGGCACCGAGAGCATCCTCGTCGCCGTCCTCGGCGCCCGGGAGCGGGCGAGGGCCGAGCGGGGGGTCACCGAGCCGCGCATGGTCGTCGCCGACAGCGCCCACGCCGCCTTCCACAAGGCCGCCCACTGCTTCGGCGTCGCCGTCGACACCGTGCCCGTCGGGCCCGACTTCCGGGCCGACGTGGACGCCATGGCCGACGCCGTCGACGACCGCACCGTGCTCGTCGTCGGCTCGGCGCCGCAGTACCCGCAGGGCGTGATCGACCCGGTCCCGGCGCTGGCCGCCGTGGCCGCGGAGGTCGGCGCCTCGTTCCACGTCGACGCCTGCATGGGCGGGTTCGTGCTGCCGTTCATGGAGCTGCTCGGCCACGAGGTGGCGCCCTGGGACTTCCGGGTCGACGGGGTGACGTCGATCTCCGCCGACGTCCACAAGCTCGGCTACGCGCCCAAGGGTGCCTCGGTCATCCTCCACCGCACGAGGGAGCTGCGCCGCTACCAGACGTTCGTGTTCGACGGCTGGCTCGGCGGCCGGTACGCGTCGCCCAACCTCCAGGGCACCCGGCCGGCGCTGCCGATGGCGACGGCCTGGGCCGTCATGCACCACCTCGGGATCGACGGCTACAAGGCGCTGACGGCGACCACGCTCGACGCGGCGCGCCGGATGGTCGACGGCGTGCGGGCCGTCGACGGGCTGCGGGTGCTGGGCGAGCCCGACGCCCACCTCGTCGCCACGGCGGCGGCGCCGGGGGAGCGGCCGGTCGACGTGTTCGCGGTCGGCGACGCCCTCGCCCGCCGGGGCTGGTTCCTCGACCGCCAGGGCCCGCCCGACTCGCTGCACGCCACCGTCAGCGCCGGCAACGCGCCCGTGATCGGCGCCTACCTGGACGACCTGGCCGCGGCCGTGGACGAGGTCGCCGGGCGGACGGCCGCCGACCGGTCCACCTCCTACGCCACCCTGGAGTGAGGGGGCGGCGCCTACCATCGCCGGCGTGAGCACCTCCACCGGCGCCGCCACCGTCGTCGAAGCCGAGCTCGAGGCCCACCGCCGCGAGCTGACCGGGTACTGCTACCGGATGCTCGGCTCGGGCTTCGAGGCCGATGACGCCGTCCAGGAGACGATGGTCCGGGCGTGGCGGGGCGCCGACGCCTTCGAGGGTCGGTCGGCGGTGCGGTCGTGGCTGTACCGGATCGCCACCAACGTCTGCCTCGACATGCTGCGCGGCCCGCAGCGCAGGGCCCGGCCCATGGACCTCGGGCCGGCGTCGACCGCCGGCGCGGCCCTGCCGGGCACCCTTCCGGAGGGCGCCTGGGTGAACCCCGTGCTCGACGCGCGGGTGCTGCCCGAGGACGGCGACCCGGCCGAGCTGGCGGCGTCGAGGGAGACGATCCGGCTGGCCTTCGTCGCCGCCCTCCAGCACCTGCCGCCCCAGCAGCGGGCGGTGCTGATCCTCCGCGAGGTCCTCCGCTGGCAGGCGACGGAGGTGGCCGAGCTGCTCGGGACGACGGTGGCGTCGGTGAACAGCGCGCTCCAGCGGGCGCGGGCCACGCTCGGCTCGCTCGACCTCGACGCCGGCGGCCCCGTCGCCGTCGACGACGACCGGCGGGAGCTGCTCGCCCGCTACGTCGACGCCTTCGAGCGCTACGACATGGACGCCCTCGTCGCCCTCCTCCACGAGGACGCCACGTTCTGCATGCCGCCGTACCCCCTGTGGCTCCGGGGCCCGGACGAGGTGGTCGGCTGGCTGCTCGGCAAGGGGATCGGCTGCCGCGGCTCCCGCCTCGTCGCCACCGCGGCCAACGGCTGCGCCGCGTTCGGCAGCTACCGCCCGGCCGAGAGCGGCGGGCACGAGCCGTTCGCCCTCCAGGTGCTCGAGATCGAGGGCGGCCGGATCACCACCTGGCACAACTTCCTCTACCCGGACCGCTTCGCCGACTTCGGGCTCCCGACCCGCCTCGACGGGTAGGCGAGCAGGCCGGCCAGCCCGGCCAGCTCCAGCAGCTCCCGGAGGCCGGGCGGCGGGTCGCGGACGACGAGCGAGCAGCCCAGCCGCCTGGCCTCGAGGTGCAGGCGGGCGATGGCGTCGACGAGGCCGAGGTCGGCCGCCGGGTGGCGGAGGCGGCCGAGGACGACCTCCCGCCCTCCCGCGACGAGGACCAGCGCCGGCCCCTCGTCGTCGTCCATCGGCGGTCAGACGGCGCCCGTCGCCGGAACTCACCGCTCCCGGGGCGGGCGACCGCGGCGCCGGCCGCCGCCGCTCGGCGCTCCCGGCCGGGCGACCGCGGCGCCGGCCGCGGCGTCGGCCGTCGCGGCTCAGCGCTCGGAGCGGGCGACGACGACGACCGGCGCGGCCGAGGCCAGCAGGGCGGCCACGCCGGCGACCAGGCGGACCGTCCCGGGCGTGGCGCACGGGTCGGCGCCGGCCGGGTCGACCCCGGCGATC